>JAZFVY010000118.1:0-5139 GCA_036447975.1 Desulfobacterales bacterium | reverse complement strand
GTTGGCGGCGGCGATACAGATGTCGCCATACACAAGAGCGGCGAAACTGATAGAATAACCTATATTTCAACCGGTGGAGGGGCATTCCTTTCACTTTTGGAAGGTAAAACTTTGCCGGCCGTGGCTGCGCTAGATGCGGCAGAAGAAAAAATGGTGTAGAACCTATTTCAAAAAGAATCTAAGTGCCCATGGCGGCGTTGCGAAACGGTTCAAAATGCTCACATACTACGTGTATGCTCCGCTTTTTTTCACCGTTTCGCGCCTTGCCCTGAACACTAATCTTATTTTTGAGATAGATTCTAGTAAATCTGGGTAATGGTCTCGAATTTTCAAAATCCCTGATCAAAATATTTATTTCGACCTATAAAACCTGTTCCTTTGGGCCAGGATCCTTTACTATGACCTTAAGGCATTTTTCCGGAAAATATAAAATTCTGACTGTTGTAGTTGTATGCGCTCTTGTTTTGCTGGGATATTTATACGGCAATCCTTTATGGCAAAAATTAATATATTTTTACAATCTAATAACGGACAAGGATCAGATCAAGGCCTTTGTCACATCTTATGGCTCTGCAGGACCTGTGGTTTTTATTATCATTCAGATTCTCCAGGTGTTGTTGGCCCCTTTTCCTGGTGAAACCACAGGCTTTATCGGCGGGTTCCTGTTCGGGACGGCAAAGGGATTTTTATACTCGAGCATCGGTCTTACGGCAGGATCCTTGATCAATTTTACAATCGGTCGTTTTCTGGGAAAACGTTATGTCAGAAAACTGATCCCTCCAGTTCAACTAGACCGGCTGGATAAAATTGTTAAACGCCAGGGGGTCATTGTCCTGTTCGTTTTGTTTGTTTTCCCAGGCTTTCCTAAAGACTATCTTTGCCTATTTCTAGGATTAAGCGCTATTCCGCTCAAGGTTTTCATTATACTTGCCGCCATAGGACGTATGCCCGGCACATTGATGCTCAGCATTCAGGGTTCATACGTTTTTGAACAAAGGTACGGGTTGTTTGCTCTGATATTGGGTGTATGTCTTATACTGGTTATTTTGGCATACCTGTATCGAGAAGACCTGTATCAATGGCTGGAAAGATTTAACGGAAATGACGATCTTTAAACGTTGACGACTACCTTATATAATGATACCATTAAAGTAATTGAAACGCACAGGAACAGTAACATTGATCAAGCAAGAGCAGCAAATAGCATTCTGGAGTGTCAGGGAAGAACTTAGTCAGGTAAACAGATTAAGGCGTTCTTATTACGAGCTTTTACGGGATGAGATGGATCGACACTTGCTTCAGTATGCGCTGATAAATTCTTATGAAAATTTTCTTTCCAAAAATCTTAGATATCCGTTTGTAGAAAAGCGCGAGTTGAAACCCCGTGCCCGTATTCCGGGTGTGGAGTATGAATGTCAGAATGCCTTTCTGTTGATTTTTGTTGAAGATGTCATCCCACCGATTCACAAAAAAAATATAAGGTTCTTTGAAGTAAACAAAACCACAAAAGCCAATCTTCTCAGTTAC
The DNA here is from genome assembly GCA_036447975.1 of Desulfobacterales bacterium. Taxonomy (GTDB): domain Bacteria; phylum Desulfobacterota; class Desulfobacteria; order Desulfobacterales; family UBA11574; genus JAUVVL01. Next base: position 3,612 of record JAZFVY010000118.1, on the reverse strand, counting down.
GATGCACTTCCGCTTACAGGTAAATTCGACAGAAACCAGAAATATCTTGAGTCAGCCCGTTTCAATGAATTGTTAAAGACTCTGCTTCCTGTTGATTATGCGCTCCTTATTCAAAGGGATCCGACCAGTAAGGCAAAGAATCGATTCAGTCTTTCTCATTTTCACGTGCGCGTCGACTGGCCCATTGCAGATGCAGCCGAAGATCTTTCCAGCAGCCTTCGCTATATATCGAAGGAACTATATGAAAAGGGAGATAAATACGCGGAAGATATTCAAAAAAAATTTTTTGAGTATTATTGTCTACCTGTTATGGTTGGCGGCAGAAGGACGGCCGCTATTGTTGCGGCTCAGTATCTAAAAAGGCTTTCGTGTATTACGACGGTTTATGCCGGAAGCAGCGAATCGAGGGCATTGATACGGATTTCCGAAAGAGGCGTTTCAAAAGCGATTCTTATGAAGTTAAAAAGTGATGAAATTGACCAGATTGCAGAGACAAATAACATTACGCCCCAAACGTTCAAGGATAACTATTTGGTGGCCCGCGAAAAAAAAGCCGGTATCTGTATCTTTCAGGCCACCTATTCCTATACCAACCATGGCAGGCCGCCCGATGACGGCAAATTGCGGGTAATCAAACCTGATTTGAATTGGCTGACTGTCGGCGGGCAGCATATTATTCCTAAGCCGGGTGTGTGGAAATATCCTCCGCTTCCCACGAATGTCATCTATTCCTAAGTAGTCACAGGCCCAACTCTTTCATCATTGCTATTTCGTCGCAATCCGGAAACTTTACACACATGATGCAGTCCGCCCAGATTTTCAGCGGGAGCTCTGACCTGTCAATCTGGACAAAACCGAATCTTTTAAAAAAATCCGGTCTGTAGGTAAGCGCAAAAACTTTTTTTACTGCAAACGATTCAGCCTCTAATAGGATCTCTTCTGTAAGCTTTGATCCGATTTTTTTTCCCAAATGGTCAGGATGAACTGCCAGGGATCGTATTTCGGCAAGATCATCCCAGCAGAACTGTAAGGCACAGCAGCCGATAACGCTGTCGTCCCTGTCATCCACATAAACCGAGAAATCCCTAACATGGTCGTACAATACACTTAAAGGGCGTGGCAGAAGCTCTCCTTTTCGACCGTATTCCTGAAGAAGTCCGTGAATGGCTTTCATATCTTTGATTGTGGCTTTGCGAATCATAATATTTTCCTTAAAATCCTTCAAGATTGTGTAACAATTAATATAAAATTCAGTTAAATCATTTGGTTAGCATGGTAAAAACTCCGTTCCAGTCTCTGTCAGGAGGATTAACTTTGTATTCATTGCACCGGTTCAGCATTGTTTTGCTGGGACCGTCGTCAGGTGTGGCTTCCAGTGCTTTATTAAAAAAATTTTGGGCCCTGTTCCAGTCCTGATCTCTGTATGCCTCAAGACCTTCAGCATAATGATTTGCCGCCTCTTGCATGCGGCCATCAACATCTTCAGGATAACCTATAATCTCATAAATCGTTACAGGATCTTCTTTCCCAGCAACAAGAACGGAATCTATCTCCCGCGCCATGATTTTGTCGCCGGCTGACCTGTAGGTTGAGTCACCGACAAGGGTAAAGCTTCCGTAAACTTTGTTAACCGCTTCCAGCCTTGCAGCTGTATTCACCGTATCTCCCATCATGGTATAGTCCATCCGGTTTTTTGATCCCATGTTTCCTACCACGGCAGGTCCGGTGCAAAGACCGATCCGCATCTTAAGCTCGGGTTTCTCTTCTGTTCTCCATTTTGATCTAAGCTCAGCCAGCCTTTTCTGCATTTCGATACAGGCTCTACACGCGACTTCGGCCTGATTATCAAGGGGGTTGGGTGCGCCGAAAAATGCAATAATGGCATCTCCTTCGAATTTGTCCACCGTCCCTTCATATTTCAGGATAATATCAGTCATTTCAGTTAAAAATTCGTTTAAAAGATCCACTAATTCTTCGGGGGTAAGTTTTTCGGAAATGCTGGTAAATTCCTGGACATCTGAGAATAATGCGGTGATGACGCGTTTTTCACCACCCAAAACAAGATTTTCAGGGAATTGGATCAACTGACTGACAACCGAGGGTGCAAGGTAGGTAGAAAAGGCATCTTTAATAAATTTTTTCTGCTTTGCCTCCGCAAGGTATCTGTATGCGGTAATGGCAACATATAAAAAAACCATCACTGAAAGAGGATAAACCAGATTAAGAATTAATCCCTTTGAAGAGAACAGATACTGGCAGAGCAAAATATGGCCGCAAAACAGGAAGATACCGGCCAACGCGCCAGATATTACCCCGGCCCGGGGTAGTATAATCCCAAGGAAAAGACCTGCAACTATAATCGCCATGATATCAAATATTGCAACCCAGGCCGGTTGATACAGAAAATCATTTGCAAGTATGCTGTCCACAATATTGGCATGGACTTCGAGACCCGGAAAAACGGTTCCCAAGGGCGTTACCCGTAAATCGAATATCCCCACGGCAGTTGCACCCACCAGCACAATCTTGTCTTTTAGAATATTTTCGGAAACGCTTTCAGAGAGTATGTCCGTAATCGATATGTGGGGAAAGGTTTTTTCCGGCCCCCGGTAATTGATTAAGATCTGTCCCAACTCATCTGTCGGTATATACAATTGGCCGATATTTATTCCTTCTATGCCATGATCAGTCACATTTACCGAAATGGGTTGATTGAGATAGGCGCTGGCCGAAACAATTGATAGGGGCGCATACAGCGCTTCCCTGAATTTAATAACTGCAGGTGTCCATCTTATAACGCCATCACGGTCGGGAAGCATATTGAAGAATCCCGACAAGTCGGTTGCATTTGAAACTATCTTGATGTTTGACTGGGGCATTTTGGCTTCGATGAAAGGGACGTTATGAGAGGCAGCGGAAGCATAACGCACAAGCTTGTGTCTTGACCCCCGGATATTTTCTTGATGAATTTGGATATCCGCTTCATTTAGATGCCCTGACTCGGCTAAACTCATATGGAAAAAATACCCGAGCACGACCCTGGAGTTGGAATTTATAATAGCATCGGCCAAAAGCCTGTCGTTGTCAGATTTATATTCTAAATTTTCCAGAAAATGTTCAAACTTCGTGTTTTGAATTCGGGATTTTTTTACTTCGTGCTTGATTCTATTTATGGTTTGTACTATTCTTTTATCATCTGGTTCGAGAAAACCGATGTCAAGTGCAACAACCCTTGCTCCGGCCTTGGAAAGTTTTGTAACCAGATCAGCCAGCTTTGATCTCGGCCAGACCCATTTACCCTCTTTTTCAAGGCTTTTTTCATCGATTACAGCCATAACCACTTCGGAACCCTGAGAAACCTTACCACGGGCGGCAAATCTAAGATCGATGGTTTTTAATTCCATAATGTCCAAAAAACGTATTCCGGAAATAAAAGCAAAACTCCCTAATACAATGGCGAGCAAGGTAATTGTAATAGGATTCAACCTAATGAATTTTTTGATAAACCTAATAAATTTTTTCATAAAAGATGCCCAATGGTTTTATAAGTAAGCTGTTTAACTCCAATTTTTCATGAAAAATATATGATGACATGCAAATGAGCGAATCAGA
>JAZFVY010000117.1:0-3743 GCA_036447975.1 Desulfobacterales bacterium | reverse complement strand
GGGCAAAATTGATCCTATATTCTGCTTTAGCCCCAGCTTGGATTGTTGAACCAGCCTCATGACCGCCAGAGTAGTTGCTAGTGGTTTAGTCAGGGACGCAAGGTCGAAAACCGTGTCCCTTGTAATTAAGCGTTGGGAAAGTATATCGGCATATCCGTAGGCTTCGGAAAAAACCACAGTATCCTCTGTTGAGACCAAAAGCACTCCCCCGGGAAAAATGTTATTTGAGAGTGCTTCCTTCATTAGGTTGTTTACAGGTTCCATAAGTGGCGTCTGTCATTCAACACTTGTGAAGCTCCCCGCCCTAAAGGAAGGGGGTTCTGTCTCACGGCAGTGCTTCGCAGCCCGGCTAAGGAGTATTACTTAATTAGAACCTATCTCAAAAATAAGATTAGTGTTCAGGGCAAGGCGCGAAACGGTTAAAAAGCGGAGCATACACGTAGTATGTGAGCATTTTGAACCGTTTCACAACACCGCCATGGGCACTTAGATTGTTTTTGAGATAAGTTCTATATAGCTTCCCTCGACCCCGTCCTAAAGGACGGGGTCAATGGAAGTAGACCGGTCAAAAGGTTGTTGGTTAATTCCTATCGCCAATTACCTATTACTATGAGACCTTTGAAAAATGCTCAATTTTGCTCAAGTTCAAGGAAGGCTAAAATTTTAACCACAGAAATACATTGAATATTTTGAGGATTAAAATTTGAGCCTGAAACAGAAATTGTGCAAAAGGAAGCGTTTTGCAAGGGCCTCACTATTGACCAGTGGCACTCACGGTAGCGGGTTCATTGAATGCCAGCCGCTGCCGATCAGCGTCAAGAGTTGCCACGAGCCCCATTGGAACCGTAAAATTATTCGTTCCGTGCCCGATTTCAAAGCCGGTAAGGATGGGAATTCTATTTTCTTTGAATATGTCTTCCACAATCAAAAAAATTTCATCAAGCTTTCCGCAATCTTCAAAAGAACCCAGAGCAAGACCATTAAGCCCATCAAAACATCCGGCAAGCTTCATCTGGCTTAGCATCCGATCTATTCTATAAGCAGCCTCGCCCTTGTCTTCAAGCAACAGGATTTGCCCTTTAAAGTTTGGCGTATATGGGGTTCCAGCAAGATGACACAACGTAGTTAGATTCCCGCCTGCAACAGGCCCTGAAGCTATACCCGGCTTAATTGTAACACCTTTTTTCGGTTTTAATTCAGGCTTTATATCTGATGTAATGGTCAAAAACATATTTTTCTTTGTCTCTTCCGTTGCATCCGCAAGCGTTGTCACCATGGGCCCGTGAAAGGTCACCAGGCCGCACTTTGCGAGTAATACAAACAACAGTGCAGATATATCACTGAATCCAACAAAGATTTTCGGATTTTTCCCGATCAATTGAAAGTCTACTAATGATAGCATCCTCAAGGAACCGAAGCCGCCCTTTGCACAAACAACGGCCTTTATGGTTTTGTCGGCAAAAAGCCTGTTCACCATGTTGGCCCGATGCCTATCGGTTCCAGCCAAATATCCGTTGGAGATAAAAAGATCGTCTGAAACCGATGTCCGAAATCCCATAGATTCCAAAGCCGCAATCCCCTGATTAAACTTCATCTTGTCAAAGGGACTTGCTGGGGCAACAATGCCGATGGTATCGCCTCGTATAAGCCGGGCTGGTCTTAAAAGTTTTTTTCGCTTGATTTCCATTCCAAACAACCAATAAAAGACCTACAAATAAGAAGTTTTTGAAAAATAGTTCATTGTATAGATATCATCTGATACCTTGACATGGCACTTATAAAGTGTTACTCAATCTAACATTAGTCGGGGCGTGGCGCAGTCTGGAAGCGCACTTGAATGGGGTTCAAGGGGTCGGAGGTTCAAATCCTCTCGCCCCGACCAAAAAATTCAATAGGTTACATACTGGCACTTTTTTCTTGGTCTGGGAATGTGACAGTTTTGTGACATGTAGGTTTTTCAGGAGCGGTTAGCCCATTTAAAAGGTTGACCGCTTTCTTTTTGTGCTCCTGGGTAAGATGGGCATATCTAAGAGCGCTGTTTTAAATGACTTCTTAACATTCTTGACCGGTTCTCCTTTATACGTGAACACATACTTAGAATTTTGAGCTCTTACAGGCTTACCGTCAAAACCGATCACCTTTTTACCTTTCGGGTTCTGTTCGCTTTTGATTTGATTGAAAACTAACTTCAGAGTATCATTAATTGGTATTTGCCGTGATTCGCTTGTCTTGTCTCTCTAAGATAAATAAAGCCGTTTCTGATTTGAGACCACTTCAAACCCAAGATCTCACCTCACCTCATGCCTGTGTTTAAAACACAATCAACAATCCTGTGCAAGTATGGCGGACAATTTTCTAAAAATTTTTAATCTCATCTTCAGAAAGAAAGCGCAAGCGTTGATTGTTTTCCTTGAGAATAAGAGACTTTCCCTTATCAAACGGGCTTTGCTCAATCATTTCCCATTCAACGGCCTTTGTAAAGATGTGATGCAGGTATGACATTTCCCGGTTGACAGAAGCGTCGGCCCGGATAGTTTTATTCTTTGTAATTTTTTGCCTAAGATGGTTCCGGTAGGTTTCAAGATCCATGTACCTTATGTTAGCCAGTAAAGTGAATTCTCCAAAATACTATCAGAAGTTTTCAAAGGTAATGCCCTTTTCCTGTTTTGAAGCTGGCCTGGTGTTTATAGTTTTCCTTGTTCTTTGCCAGAAGCTCCTTTAACGTGGTTTTATATTCCTTTTCCACGTCCAGATAGCGCCCTTCTGCAACCAGACTGAAACGCTTCCTGAGTTCGGCCTCAGCATCCTTCTTTTTCTGGTTCCTCACATAAATGTATGCATAAATTTATGTGAGGAACCCTTATTTTAATATTTTTTTACAATGGTGAAAACTTCTTCGCAAATCCGGCGATCATTATAGATAGACCGCAAGCCTAATAAAAGTTGGTGGATCTCATCCCGAGAACAAAGATCAATTTGAATGCTAAAAATGTCCACTTGCCAATATTTCAGTTGTTTTTTGATGACTTTTCGCATAACGTATTCCTACGAAGATTTTCTAAGTTTGGCTCATAATCGCTGATCATATGATCATAAAAAATCAGTGAAAAATTGATATGTTTAATAATTTCAACATTATAAAAAAGCCAAGATACATGCATATCTGTAGAATAAGGAAAACACGAGCATGAAATGGAATAAAATTATAAAAGAAATGTTTTCCCTTTTAGGGATATCAATAATTTCTGCGTTCACTGTAAATTTTTTCTCTCCTGCAGGCATTGCCCTTGTAGGTCAGTGGGATGAATCACTGGGCGTTATAACTGCAAAAGCTAAAAGCGATGTTTTTAGCGGCGAACTGGAAATTAAACAAGTTAAGATCGCAAAACAAATTTACGACAGTGATAAAGCAGTTTTTGTTGATGCCCGTTCGCTTGAAAGTTTTGAAGACGGTCATATAAAAGGTGCTGAATCCCTGCCTCTCGGTCAATTTGATAACCTCATCGAAGCGTTTAAAGAGAAATATCCAGCCGACACAATCATTGTTACTTATTGCTCAGGGAGAACCTGTGACGATAGTCACAGGCTGGAACAACTTCTATTTGACAGCGGTTATGTAAATGTTAGCGTCTTTATCGATGGTTATCCAGGATGGAAAGCGGAGGGCTACCCAATTGAATAACAATCTGAGAAATCTTTTCAATAACTGTTGGATAGAAATAGCATTACGTTGGATTCTCGGT
>JAZFVY010000116.1:0-3945 GCA_036447975.1 Desulfobacterales bacterium | reverse complement strand
AGCTTATTCGCAGCAGCTTTGGCATAATGGAAGGGGATAAAAACCGTTCCCGGAACAGCTTTACCGGACACTTTAGCTCTGGCGTTGATATTACCCCTTCTGGAAGCTATATTGATCATGGATCCGTCTTTAATATCGAATTTGTTTGCATCCTGAAGCGAAATTTCCACAAAACTTTCCGGTGCACGCTCATTGAGGTCGTCCGTTTTCATTGACATGGTGCCTGTGTGGTACTGGTATAAAAGACGGCCGGTTGTTAAATATATTGGATATTCTTTATCAATTTGCTCGGTGGGCGGAATGTAATCAATGGCATGAAACATCCCTTTGCCGCGGGTAAATTTATCACGATGCAAAATAGGCGTTCCAGGATGTTCAATATTCGGGCACGGCCAAAAAATTCCTTCATATTCAATCCGATCGTATGTGATCCCGGCATAAGAAGGAGTAACACTGGATATTTCTTCCATAATAGCCTTGCTGTTTTTGTATGACATGGAATATCCCATCTGCGTACCGATTTCACAGGTTATCTTCCAATCTTCCAGAGCCTGTCCCGGAGGATCCACCGCCTTTCTTATCCGCTGAACTCTTCGCTCCGTATTGGTAAAAGTACCTTCCTTTTCTGCAAAACAGGCGGATGGCAGCACAACATCAGCAAGCTTGGCTGTTTCCGTCAAGAATATATCCTGTACGATGAGAAATTCAAGATTGGCTAAGCTTTTTTCGGTGTGATTAAGGTCCTGATCGGAAACAAGGGGATTTTCTCCGATGATGTACATGGCTTTTAATTCACCATCATATGCTTTCGGTGTCATCTTTGTTGCTGTTAAACCGATTTGGTCGGGAAGATCTGAAACCCCCCAAGCTTTCTCCATTTTATTTCTCAACCCAGGGTCTGTAACAACTTGATATCCCGAAAAAACATTCGGGAGTCCACCCATGTCACAAGCTCCTTGGACATTGTTCTGCCCTCTTAAGGGATTAACACCGCCGCCTTCAATACCCATATTACCACAAAGCATGGCAAGGTTTGCCAGGGATTTGACATTGTCAGTGCCGGTTACGTGCTGAGTGATCCCCGTGCAGTAAAGAATACTGCCTGTCTTGGCACCTGCATAAAGTCTGGCGACGTCAATAAGGCTTTGCGCAGGAATACCGGTGATATTTTCTACAAAAGCGGGTGTAAATTTCTCGACAATGTTTTTTAATTCATCAAAACCTTCAGATCGATTTGTCACAAAATCCTTATCATAAAACTCTTCCTTGATAATGACGTGCATCAATCCGTTAATCCAGGCAACGTCCGTTCCAAGGTTGGATCTCAACCAATGGTGAGCAAAACCAGCTATTTTGATAGGTCTTGGATCGATAACGATAAGCTTTGTTTCCTTGAAAGTCACTGCTCGTTTTACAAAGCTCGATAAAACCGGATGGTTTTCGGTTGTATTAGACCCTGTGATAAGAATTACGTCTGCTTTTTCAATACACCCGATTGTATTTGTCATTGCGCCGCTACCGAATGCTGCGGCCAGACCGGCCACGGTAGAGGAATGTCAGAGGCGATCGCAGTGGTCAATATTGTTCGTTTTTAATACCCCTCGCGCAAATTTATTTGCAATGTAATTCTCTTCATTGGTAATTCTGGCAGAGGTCAGGACCCCAATACTGTCGGGGCCGTGTTCATTTTTTATTTTGTTGAGTCTGTTTGCAACCAGATCAAACGCCTCATCCCAAGTAGCATCTCTAAAGCTGCCATTCTCCTTGATCAAAGGGGTGGTCAAGCGTTCCGTGGAACTGATAAAGTGGAATCCGAATCTTCCCTTCACACACAGGTTGCCGTAATTCGGCGGGACATCCTCCACACCCGTAATTTTAACAACCTGATTATCTTTTACATGTAAATAAAGCTGGCATCCAACACCGCAATAGCTGCAAGTGGTGCGAATTTGCTCCGTTTCCCATGGTCTTACTTGATAGCGAACATCCTTTTCAACCAGTGCCCCCACAGGGCATACTTGGACACATTCACCGCAGAAGACACAATCCGCATCCTTAAGCGGTCTGTCTCCTGCGGCGATTATTTTAGTTGATGATCCCCTGTATCCGAAATTGATGGCATTGTTTACCTGGATTTCATTACATGCCTGGACACATCTGCCGCATTTGATACACCTTGAGAAATCTCGGAGAATAAAAGGATTAACAGTCTCCATTGGGGTTTCGGTTTCAGTTGCTAAAAACCTTTCCCCTGACACTTGATACCTGTATGCAAGATCCTGGAGCCGGCAATCGCCCCACACAGGGCATAATTCGCTGCTGTCATCATCTTTCTGGACTTTGAGCTGAAATTGGGTCCAGTCTTGGCCGTCTGAACCGCGAATTGCACAGTTATGATTCCCCGATGCCAAAAGAAGCTGTATAATCACCTTTCGGGCTTGAATAACCGGGGGGGATTCAGTATGAACAACCATGTTGTTTGATACAGGAATTGCACATGACGCCATAAGGCTGCGTGCTCCCTCTACTTCCACAACACATACTCTGCATGAACCTGTCGGGGTTGCTCCTTTTAAATGGCACAATGTTGGTATGTCTATATCGTTTTTCCGTGCGACTTCGAGAATCGTCTCCCCGGGCTCAAAAGAAAATTCATTTCCATTTATAACAATTAAATTTTGTGTGCTCATGGTGCTCTCATCTCCCCATGAAATTAATTATTTGCTCTGTTTTTATTTAATGTTTCTAATTTTGTCAATCCAGGATTTTTTTAATATTTTAGCTGCTTGAAAACAAGGTCGCTTGAAAGATAATTAAATTTTAACCGTGTAAAACTCGTGCATAAGTGAGTGTAAAGAAAGAAGTGTGAGGTCAGACAATTACACGGCTGAAAATTTAATCACCTTTCAAGCTTATTTGTATAAACTGGTTTCAAAATGCTAAATTGTTATGACTTTTTTAACATATATGAACGGTATTTTACCATAAACAGATAATAAATCCATGCCCCAAATACACTGCCGAACATGTCCATTAACGCATCCATCATATCAGCATCCCTGAATGGAATATAATATTGGTGAAGTTCATCACTTATTCCATAAATAGAGGATGAAAGTATACTGAGTATTATTACAAGATTAAAGTTGTCTTTGATTAGTAATGTTCTGTATGCCCTTACAAAGAGGAAGCCAAGAAGCGCATATGCGGAAAAATGGAGGAATTTGTCAAAATGAAGGATGTCTGGAACATCTTCAGGGGATGGATAAGAAGACTGGATAAAAATAACAATACAATAAATTAGAATCGGAAGCCAGTAAAATAGGAAGTTTTTATATTTTGATCTTACAGAAATATCCATTTTTGTATTATTTTAGGTAATCGTTTAGCCACGAAGACACCCCAGTACCATCTTCCGGAGCTACGGGGCAGGCGAAGGCGCAAAGATTATAATATAATCCTTTTAATACCGTTTTTTTAAATTAATATCTCTTCTTTGTGTCTTTGTGCCTTAGTGGCTGAACTTTTTTCATTTTAGCTGTTTGAAAACAGGGTCGCTTCACAAACCGGTAGTCGGTCGTCTTTTCCCAAAAGTGATTTCACAAGGTGAGTTTTTTGTTACATGTTTTTCCAGTTTGCCGCACCATAAGGATTGAAAAGTGCGGCAGCTTCCGTCCATTGCATCTAACCTGGCAAAGTCGGCATCCTCACACCGTAGATCGCACCATTTGATCCTGTGGGTTGTAACACCTGCGTTTATAGCCATAATCTCTGCTTCTCTGTTTACTCCTTAAAAATCTCAAGATCCAGCTTCTTTTCCTTTATATGTTCAAGAGTCCTGTTCAAAAAATCTTCGTGGGTAATCCCAAATCTGACTTTACCGTCCAGAGTTCTAACAGAAAGTGTTCCCGATTCTTTTTCCTTTGAACCGATAGTTAGAATAAG
>JAZFVY010000115.1:0-3699 GCA_036447975.1 Desulfobacterales bacterium | reverse complement strand
AAGAGATTAATTTTAATTAAATACGGTATTAAAAAAATTCTGATAAGTCAAGTGATAAATCATGAAAGATATCAAATAATTATGTATCACATTGTGGTATTAATGGGCGGAATGAAACGATGGAAAGGAGAGATGGTCTTGATGCATGATATGTTGCCTAATGTTGCTCCTGCAACTTATTTTAATTTATAGCAGATTTAGTTTGTAAATCAAGCATTTTTAGGGCTTCAATTTTTCCACCTGCAAGTCAGAGTACCTGAAATCAATCATTTCATATTTATTATCAATGATATTCAGCTGTCATATCATTTCAAGATGACATTTTTTTCACATGTGTATCTTTTTTTGCAATAACTGCTTATATAGGATTAATGGAGGAGAATAGGGAATGTCTAGTTAACTATTTAATATTAAATAGAATTGGCAATTAATATGCCCCAAAAAGGAACTATGGCATTGGTTTTGCACCTGTAGTAAAATTTAGGTGCTGCTCAATGGAAGCAATTAATTTGGCCCAAGTCTTCGAAGAGAACTATGACGCTTGGGCCATTATATTCTGGAAAATCATCTGATTAATGATAAGCATTTGCTTTTTGAAGCTAGATGAAGCGAAAAGATGGAATTGTTTATTGCTTTTCCCCAAGGTTATGATTCCTTGCCTGATGTTGCACCCGCCTTCAGATAAATTTTATTGTAAAGGTTGTTGGTTCAAATCCAATCGTGTCTACCATAATGATTTCAATAGCTTGAGGGCTGTTCGAAAGTGTTGGCCCCAAGCTGTTATCTGCCAAAAGATTTTCTTGACACACAAGGCCAATTTTAATATATTTTCATAATTATAAAGGGAGTTCTTATCACTTATACTAATTCCCGTTCCCGGTTTTTTTTTAAACAGAAAGGGGGAGGAGAAATGTATAGCAAAGCACAGATCAGGAAAAACGCCAAGATTGATGGAAAAAAGAATTTTCCCGATAGGGATGATCCGAATTTTTCTCCTTTTGAGATGGAGGTGATGGCTAAGGCCAGAAAAGCGGCTCGGGAAACAACGGCCAAATATGCGCCCAAATTGGACGTGCTCAATGGAAAACACAAACCCATGCTCAAGGATTATGAACGTATTTCCAAGGACTATGATAAGCACGCCGCCAAGATCGATCGCTCCGAGCCCAGTGTGGAGCTGTCCAGGGGAAAATACTATCCTTTGATGCTCCTGTTTGTCCTGAGTGAAATCCCTATGAATTCCCTTGCTTTTTCAGTGTTTGGCGAAAGCCAGATATTCACATGGATCATGGCGGTCGGTGTGGCCGTGGCCATCCCCTGGATTGCCCACGCCATGGGGATTCTTTTAAAGCGCGGGTCTGACCCATGGTGGAAAAATGCCATCGGTATAGGGGTGCTTCTCGTCCTCACCGTCGGCGGCCTGATTGCCATCGGCTACGTGCGTGTCCAGTACCTGGGCGATCTAAGCACGGCTGGTGCCATCGGCAGTTTTGGGAGCAGCAAATTTATCGGCGCCTCGTTTGTCGGCCTGAACCTGGTCATTTTAGCCGCAGCCACCCTTTGCTCCTATTTTGCCCATGACACAGACTCCATGCTACAGCATTTGCACCGCAGGACCAACAAGCTCAATAAGTCCATGCGGGCCCTCGAGGCACAATATAAGAAGATACAGACCAATAAGAGACAAGAGGTCGACAAGATTAAGCAACGGGTCCAGGAAGTCATTGCTCACTACCGCAAGGTTAATCACCGCGTGCGTCTTGATCATTCAAAACCCAAGTCTTTTGAACGGGAACACGAATTGGGGCCGGAATTTGAAGAAGAAGACGAGAAAACTAAAATGGAAACCATGACCACTCGTATGCAGGCAATGCCCGGTCAATCCAGTTCATAATTATTAAGGAGATAGACCCAAATGAATAGATGTAGAATAAAATTCCTGGGGCTCATCCTTCTCAGCTCCCTTCTCTTATTGAGCCATCCGAACCGGAATGCCGAAGCATTTTGGGGATCTAAAAAAGAAAAAAAACTCCCACGGGTAATCGTTATTTTTGTCGACATGTCTGCCAGCACGAATCGAGCTCGGCGCACGGTTTATAATAAGGCGTTTGAGATGATCTACCAAAACCTTAGACAGGGGGATCGTGTTATGGTGGGGACAATCACCAGTCGTTCCTATATCGATTTCAAACCGGCTGTGGATGTTGAGATTCCCAAAAAATCAGTATGGGTTAACCGCATTCAGTTCGAACGAAACCTTGCCGGATCCAAAGAAAAAATTCAAATGGAGGTAAACCGGCTCTTATCCAAGAAGCATGGGACTCAGCGGACAGAAATTTTAAATTCTCTGAATATCGCCGATACGATCTTCCATGACGAAAAGAAACGTGAAAAGATTCTGGTTATTCTCTCTGACATGATCCAGGATTCAAAGGAATACAACTTTGAACGGTCCAAGGTTACAAATAGTTACATCAACAAGATTGTCAGTTACCGGCAAAAGAACAATCTAATCCCCAACCTCACCGGCGCCAAGGTCTATGTGGCCGGGGCAAGTGCGGTTGATTCCAATAAATATCGATCAATTGAAAATTTTTGGACTATTTATTTCAAAAAATGCGGGGCGGATTTTTCACATCATAGGTATAGTCACACCCTTATCAGCTTTGAAAAAGGTTCATAGAGAGGCTAACCCGGATTACTGCCCGCCAATAAACGTTTCAGATTCAAACTCAAAATCATCTCCTTCTTTTCTTCCGGAATCCGGAGGTTCTGTATTTTGGAAAGCTCCCTTTTGGGATCTCCAAATGGAAAGTCGGAACCAAACAGCATCCGCTCGCAACCATATCTATTAATATAATCGGTTATTTCAAATTGTGAAGCAAGTGCCGTGTCAGTATAGACATTGGGCCTTTCCCATATGCCGGTTTTCGAAATTGTGTCATACCCTCCATTTAATAAACCCAGGTGCGGAATAATTACTTTGACACCAACGGCAATCTTATTAATAAAGCGGATGGTGTTCTTAAATTCCTCCTCAAGTACCACTGGCATATTTCTTCGCCGGATTTCCTCTATAGCGGCAAGACATCGGGGATCATCGTAATGATAGACGGGTTCATCAGGATGTCGATGCCACTTAATTCCTTTGTGCCTAAATGTGAGTTGATCAACCGCAAAATCATTCCAGATAAAAAAATAGGGTATTACAATTAATTCTTGATGGACAATTTCCAGCAAATATTCATTTGATTTTTTTCGTCTCTGCCGCCATTTATCGTTATCCTTAAAGCTGGCATCATATCGGTCATATATCTCCATAACCGGAGAAAACATTACGACCCCTTCAATACCACTGCCGCCGGCATGAGCATGGTAATCTTCAAAAGATTGTGGCGGGAATCTGTCCTGGATGCCGCAATGAGCATGAGCGTCAATTATTGAAGCGTTCATATTACCCTATAATTGTCAAAAACTTGTTCACCACGAAGTGCACGAAGATTTTTTTTAATATTTATCCTTCGTGGCCTTCGTGATCTTCGTGGTTAAATAAAACATAACTTATTGATTCTGGTTACTTGTGCTTGTGTGCATAAGCCCCATGAGGATGGGCATGGACGTGCTGATGGACATGGATCTCCTGATCAATAAGTATTTTGCCGTTTTCCATGGTATAGATGGAGTCGGTTATATCGGCCA
>JAZFVY010000114.1:0-11797 GCA_036447975.1 Desulfobacterales bacterium | reverse complement strand
TCAATCAGTTCACTCGCATCCGTCATAATGGGACCAATCTTATTCATCTGGTTCAGCATGCCACCGAGGTTTTCTTCCTTTTCAACAAGAACTACTTCATAGCCGCGCTTGGCTAAGGCCGTGGAAGCAGTCATTCCGGCAAGTCCCCCGCCGATTACCAGAGCCCGCGCCTTAACCTGGGACAAAATCGATTCCTGCGGTTGCAATAAGGCTGCCTTGGCAACCCCCATACGTAACAGATCCTTGGCCTTGGCGGTTCCATCGTCCCACTGTTGCATGTGCACCCAGGAGCATTGATCGCGGATATTGACCATCTCGAAAAGGTAAGGGTTCAGCCCGGCCTCTTCACAAGAGCTTTTAAAAAGGGGTTCATGGGTTCTCGGCGTACAGGAAGCGACCACTACACGATTGAGGTTTTGCTCCTCAATCCCTTTTTTGATCTGGTTAATACCGCTTTCAGAGCACGAATAAAGGTTCCTCTGGACAAAGGTCACCTGGGGAAGCGTTTGGGCATAATCAGCAAGCGCTTCCACATCCAGGTAGCCGGCAATATTGGATCCGCAATGGCAAACAAATACCCCGATCCTGATGTCATTGTCATTATTATCAGGCAACGGCTTTCTCCTTTTCTGACTTCAATTGAAACGCAATTTCAGCGGCACGTTCAGCGGCACTGGAGGCCTGGGCCACAGATTCGGGAACATCCATAGGTGACTCTGCACAGCCGCAGGCAAAGATACCCGGCACGGTGGTGTCAACCGGAGAAAAGGGGCTGGTCTTTATAAAGTTGTACTCATCCAACACAATCCCGAAAATTTTAGCCAGCTCAACAATCCCTTTGGTCGGCGCACATGCGGTGGCCAGGATCGCCATATCGAATTCTTGGCTTTTTACCTGCCTTTCGCGCGTATCTTCATATATCACGACCGGATTATGATTGGAGCCCTCCATAATCTCACTGACCCGTCCGCGAACATAGGTAATATTCGAATGATTACCACCGCGTATCTTGTACTCTTCAAACCCTTTGCTGACCGCCCGGATATCCATGCCGAAGATGGTGGAGGATGTCTCTGGTTCATGCTCGTGGGCGATAATGGCTTCTTTGATAGAGTGCATACAGCAGTACCCCGAACAGAACGGATAGAACCGAAAATCCCGGGACCCTACACACTGGATAAAAGCCAGCCTATTTGCAACAGTAAAGCCCTCGGCTTTCTTTTTCAAGGGTTCCAGCGGCTCCAGGATAGCCAGATGTGCCGCATACTTATCGGCCCACTTTTTCCGATCCTCGTCGTCCTGATATTGACCCTGCTGATATTTTTCATAAAATTGGAAAGAAGCTTCATCATATTTTTTTTCAAGTTTCTCGAGCACCCTTTGTGATTTCTTTATTTTTTTTTCAAGTGCTACAATCTCGGCTTCAACGGCGCGATCCGATGGACGATCAAGGTGACCGGCCGTGGGCCCACTGGCGCTCAAGAGTCTTTCGAATTCAATTGCCGTAACCACATTGGGGATTTCCCGGTATCGGTATTCGGGAATTTGTGACGGGTCAAAAACATCGTATCCGACGGCCATGATAATGGCTGCGACATTGAGAGTTATAATGCGGTCTTCCTGAGCAAAGTTTATGGCGTCAGCCTGACAGGCTTTTTCACAGATCCCGCATTTTTTGCCTTGCAGCTGACGGCAGTTGTCGGGATCAATGGAATGGGTTGAGGGTATGCCCTGGGCAAAGTAACTGTAAATCGCACTGCGGGTGCCCAGACCCTCATCGAAGGCATCCAGCACCACCAACGGACATTTTTCGGCACAGACGCCGCAGCCGGTACATTTGTCCTCCTCGACATAACGTTTTTTCCTACGCACGGTGACATTGAAGTCTCCCGCCTGACCTTCCACCTTCTCGACTTCGCTATAAGCCAGAAGAGATATATTGGGATGTCGACCGACATCCAGCATCTTGGGCGAGAGGATTCAGATGGCACAGTCGTTGGTAGGGAAGGTTTTATCCAGCTGGGCCATCTTTCCGCCGATGCTGGGAAGTTTCTCCACCAGGTGGACCTTGATACCCATATCGGCCAGGTCCAGAGATGCCTGGATTCCGGCAATGCCACCGCCGATAACCAGTATGTCTTTGCTCATAATCGATTCCTTTATTGTATATTTTTTTTACAAGATAGACAGAAATGACTTGATTAGTTAATTCTTTGCCTAATGGCGGATTCCCTTATCACATTTTCATCAGAAAAATGGGATAAAATACACCTTGAACATCCTGTTAATCCTATCTAAAAAACCGCCCAAAGGGTGTTAAGTTCTTTTCAGACAATCGGCCACCAAGTCATACAGGTCCGTAATTTCTATCCCTAAATCAAAGGATTCCTTGGTGCACCGGAAATGAATCTGGCATTTAGGACAGGCCGTTACTATAGTCCCCGCACCGGTGTCGCCTGCTTCGCTGAGGCGTTGCAGCTGGATTTCTTTGCTGCAGCTGGAACAGTTCATCCAGCCGGAAGTACCGCAGCAAACCCCGTTTTCTCTTGAGCGCGGCATCTCCTTGAGCTTGATTCCGGGAATAGCTTCCAAAAGTTTGCGGGGCGCATCGTATACGCCCGCCAACCTTCCAAGCCGGCAGGGATCATGATAGGTCACTATTGTCGCTTTGGATTCCGCCAGTTGGATGACACCCTCGCTCAGTTTGTCAGCCAGAAAATCAAGGATATGGACCGGCTCAAAATCGAGTTTACCCAAAAACCTGGGATAATATTCCTTGAATGTGTGATACCCTTCCGGACAGCTGAAGATCACCTGTTTGGCACCTGAGGAACGGATCAGGTCCATATTCAAACGGGCAAGCTGCTTGAACTTGTCTTCGTTGCCGTTCCAAAGCGCATCATGCCCGCAACATCTTTCATTATTACTGACCACAGGCTCAATCCCGCAGGCGTTCAAAATCTTCAGCACATTCCGAGCCCCTTGAATCGAACCGGCGTTGATATCCCGGAAAATAACATCAAAATAGGGCCGGCAACCCACAAAATAGAAAACATCCCCCTTTTGTTGAGTTTGCCCGTCCTCGATCCAGGATACGCGGTTCTGCTTAATGTCCTTGGTCTGTATGGACATGATGGTTTGGAGCATCCCGTTATGCGACGGCAAACCGTCGAATCCCAGCTCGCGGGCTTCATCGCGCATCAGGCGGATGAATTCAGGGAAATTAATTTCAGCGGGACAGCGGACGCTGCACTGGGCACAGGTCAGGCAGTTCCAGATGGTATCATCGGAAAACTCCTCCAGTTCATAAAGAGAGCGCTCTATAATCTGTCGGGGTGAAAATTCAGGGAAAACCCTGGAAACCGGGCAGCTCCCGGTACATACCCCGCAGTCAAGACAGTAATAGGTCTTTGTGGTGTTTACCAATTCATCTATTGCAGTCATTTCAATGCCTCAATCTTTTTGGCCTTCTTCAGGCTGCTTGTTTCAGAGTGGACGGTCCCAAAGATTTAATCTGCTCGGTAAATTCTCTGGCAACCTCAGCAAAACGCACGCCTTCGGCCGAAGAGATCCATTCCAGGCGCAGTCTTGCAGGCTCAATGCCGAGTATCTTGACCAGCTCCTGGGTCATTTTGAACATTTTTTCAGCCTTTACATTACCATCCAGGTAATGGCATTCGCCAATATGTCATCCGGCCACCAGTACCCCGTCGGCCCCCTTTTGAAACGCAGTGAGGATGAAATTGGGGTTCACCCGACCTGAACACATCAGGCGGATGATGCGCATGTTGGGCGGATATTGAAGACGGCTGACACCTGCCAGGTCGGCGGCCGAATAGGCACACCAGTTGCAGGCAAATGTAATGATCTTTGGATTGTATTCTTCAGCCATATCTTAATGCTCCCTCAAATTTTAGGCAGTTGGCGTTAGTCTCCTCTGAAGAGTTTCGTGCTTCGTTATTCGAATTTCTATTTCTACCAAATTATAAATTCCACACCAAATATAATTACTGCTTACCTATCACCGCAACCTATTATTACCCGCCAAATGCTGCATCCACCATAGCCAGCACCTCTTGGTCATCGAAATGGAGAACAGAGGCCGCGCCTGAGGGGCAGACCACGGCACATGAGCCGCAGCCCGTGCAAAGCGCCTGATTTACTTCGCAGACAACTCTGTCCTTATGAAAGCTAATTGCCTGATAAGGGCAGGCTTCCAGGCATTTCTGGCATCCCCTGCAAAACAGTGCGTTGATATTGGAGACGATTGCATTGCCGAGGACAGTCTTCTGGGATAATAGTGTGCCCGCGCGTGAGGCGGCCCCAAGACCTTGAGCGACAGCCTCATCAACAGGTTTGGGGGCATGGGCCAGGCCGCAGACAAACACCCCTTTTGTGGAAAAATCTATTGGCTGGAGTTTTACATGGGCTTCTGCAAAAAAGCCGTCATCATTCAGCGGTACTTTGAGCAGCTGGGCAATGGGATTTTCCTGTGGTGCTACAATCGCAGTAGACAGCACCAGCATGTCGGCTCTAACTTCAATTTCCCGTTGCAAAACATAACTTGTGCAGCGGACATTCAGACCGTCTTGATCTTTGGCAACGGTTAAGCCTTTGTCAAAGTCATAACGAATAAAGACCACGCCTTTGGATCGGGCCTCACGATACAGTTCCTCCCGCAATCCATAGGTGCGCAAATCTCTGTATATAATAAAGACATCCATCGCGGGCTTTAACTCTTTTAATTTGAGCGCACTTTTGACCGAGTGAGTGCAGCATACCTTGGAGCAGTACGGCCTTTCTTTGATCCGTGAGCCCACACACTGGATAAAAACCGCCGCATTGATTTCATTTAAGGCCAAAGTATTATCGATAAATTTTCGATCCAACTCCAGACCGGTCAGAACCCCTGGATCTTCACCGTAAAGGTACTCGTCCGGCTTGAATTCTTTGGCACCTGTAGCAATAACGGTCACACCGTGTTCGATCACCTGCTCCTCTGCCGCTGTTGTCACGGTGGTTTGAAAATTACCCACAAACCCATCCACTTTCTTTACTTCGGTGCCGGTCAGAATATTGATGTTGGCGTCGGATTCGATGTCCCTGATGAGCCCTGCCAGGTTTTCCTGAACATCTTCGCCCTGCCAGGTTTCATACAGGTTCAAGGCCTGCCCGCCCAGGACATCGCTCTTTTCAACGAGATGAGTAAAATATCCCTGCTGGGCCAGATTCTTTGCCGCGGTAATTCCGGAAAGGCCGCCGCCGATGACCAGAGCGGACTGATTCATTAGTATTTCCGGATCGGCCAGCGGTTGCAGAAGGCTTACTTTGGACACCGCCATACGTACAAGGTCTATGGCCTTTGCGGTGGCTTCCTCATTTTGGCTGCTGTGCACCCAGGAGCATTGATTGCGAATATTGGCCATTTCAAAAAGATATTTATTGATCCCCGCATTGAGTACCGTTTCTTGAAAGAGCGATTCATGGGTG
This sequence comes from Desulfobacterales bacterium, assembly GCA_036447975.1. Classification (GTDB taxonomy): domain Bacteria; phylum Desulfobacterota; class Desulfobacteria; order Desulfobacterales; family UBA11574; genus JAUVVL01. Next base: position 6,307 of record JAZFVY010000114.1, on the reverse strand, counting down.
CGGGGCGTGCAGGCTGCTACAACCACCCGATTCAAATTTTGCTCTTTAATAATCTGGGTTATCTGTTCCTGTGTATCCTGGGAGCAGCTGAAGAGATTATCTTCAGCAAAGACGACATTGGGAAGGGTTTTGGCGTATTCGACTACATCCGGAACCTCTAAAAAACCGGCGATATTGGTTCCGCAACGACAGACAAACACGCCGATCCGCGGGGGCTCTCCCCGCACATCAACCTCTTCGGGGGTTTCTTTAATTTGTATCATGGACCCGCGGGACTCGGCCAGAGTGCTTTCGACTACTGCCGCCGAGGCACTTGATTCAATGACCGACTGGGGGATATCCTTGGGACTTTCAAAGGTGCCGCACACAAAAATGCCGGGTTTAGACGTACGAACAGGTTCAAAGCTGCTGGTTAAAGCATGCTGATATTGATCGAGTTCTATCCCCAGTTTTTGGGCCAGATCCAGCGCTTCCTTTGATGCGCCAAAGCCTACAGACAGGACTACTATATCAAACGATTCATTAATCCGCCGGCCGGCTTCGTCTGTATAGCTAATGAGAAGATTGCCCGTATCTCCATCCGGCAGGATCGTGCTGATTTTTGATTTCACAAAACGAACGCCTGCTTCTTGAGCCCGGTTGTAGTAGCGCTCAAAATCCTTCCCGTGCGTTCGTATATCAATATAAAATATGGCGGTATCCAGTTCTCCCTTCTGGTGCTCTTTGGCGATAATTGCCTCTTTGATGGAATACGTACAGCAGACCGCCGAACAGTACGGCTGTGAACCGGGGTGCATATCTCTGGAGCCCACGCACTGAATCCAGGCGATTTTCTGCGGTTCATTCTCATCTGAAGGTCTTACCAGATGACCGCTGTAAGGTCCGGTGGCCGCAAGTATGCGCTCAAATTCCAGGCTGGTAACAATATTCGGTGATTTTTTGTAGCCATAGGTATCGTAAACGGTAGGATCATACACGGCACAGCCAGGGGCTATCAGCATCGCACCTGTATTTATGGTTAATTCCTTTGTTTGATCATCAAAAGTAATGGCGTCAGCGGGGCAGAATTTTTCACAGGCCTTGCATTTCCCATTTTTGAAATAGATACAACTTTCATCAATTGCATACTTTAAAGGGACAGCCTGGTCGTATTTCACATAGATCGACTTGCGCTTGGCAAGACCGGCGTCGTACTCATTTGTCACCTTTTTAGGACACTTTTCAGCACAAATACCACAGGCGATACATTTGTCCATGTCAACATACCGGGGATGTTGCAAGAGCTTGATTTCAAAGTTTCCTTCTTCCCCGGAAATACTCTGCACCTCTGATAAGGTCAGTAATTCAATGTTAAGATGCCGGCCGACCTCGACCAGTTTGGGTGAGATGATTCACATAGAGCAATCATTGGTCGGGAAGGTCTTGTCCAGTTGAGACATGACACCGCCAATTGAGGAGGACCTTTCCACAAGATAAACGTAAAAGCCGGAGTTGGCAAGATCCAGGGCAGCCTGCATCCCGGCTATTCCACCACCGACCACCATTACTGCACCTATTTTCTGATTTGGCATTTCCTACTCCTGAGTCAAAAAAGATGTAATACCGCCGATATCGAGTTGATTCATTTTGATTCCCAACTTCTTTTTATTGATGCCCATACATAGCCCGAGCAGTTAGGGATAAAGAATATAGGCAAGAGGATCATTTCTATTTTGGGAGAGTATCATTTTTTGCACATTATCAAATTGCAATTGGCAATACAGGCAGGCCGAACAAAGATAATTAGCACCGGCTTTTTTCTTACGTGTTAATTTAGCTATCTAAAATAAAGACATATGCCCTGCAGGGCAAATGTCTTTATTTTCATATTGAAAAGGTGTGAATAGCAAAGATGCATTTTAAAGTCAATGCGAAAATTTTCAATTCATAAGTTTGATGGTTTCGCAAAATATTTTTTACGAGCTCGTTAAGTTTGCATTTATAATCAGAATGAAATAAGATGCTGTGTACTGTGTACTGTGTACTGTGTACTGTGTACTGGATACTGGGTACTGGGTAATGGGGATGAGGTGCCTATATGCCAAATTCATATATTAATCATGGGACCGATGGAGTAATGGAGTTCTGGTCGAAAAATCAAATGTGTGGTTAGGAGGTTTGAAGGTATAATCATGAAACTATTCGACAGTCACTGCCATCTTGATGACCGGGCATATGACAGAGATATCGATGCGGTGATAAAACGTATGAATGATGCAGGTGTTGCCGGGGCTATGATCGTAGGGACCACCAAAAAACGCTCCATTAAGGCTGTTTCCATGGCAGAATCCATACCTTGTTTGTATGCTTCGGTGGGAATTCATCCTCATGATGCCAAAGACTGCAGTGAAAATATCCTGCAATTTCTTGTCAATCTTGCCAAAAGCCATAGGGTGCGCGCATGGGGAGAGATTGGACTCGATTTTAACCGGATGTTTTCGCCTAGAGAAGATCAAGAGAAATGGTTTATAAGGCAGCTTGAGATTGCCTCCGAGCTGGATCTTCCGGTAATTTACCACGAGCGGGACAGCAACGGCCGGTTAATCGAGATACTTACAATCTATCTCAAAAAGGGTCAAAAAGGGATTATACACTGTTTCAGCGGGAATAAAACAGAGCTGATACAGTATCTTGACCTTGGACTTTACATCGGTATTGCCGGCATAGTGACAATCAAAGGTCGCGGCGCTGCTTTGCGCAAGCTTGTATCTACAATTCCAGCAGAACGCATCCTGGTTGAAACCGATGCACCCTACCTGACACCCGTCCCTGAAAAAAACCAAACCCGGCGAAATGAGCCCGCCTTTGTCCGATCGGTCCTGCTTAAACTGGCGGAGGTAAGAAGCGAAGATCCCGGCTACCTGGCTGATAAGGTCTGGGAAAACACCTGCCGGCTGTATGGAATAAATTCGGGCTAATTATTTAAGGTGTCAGTGAGTTTTATCGAAAATTTGCCCTTACTTAAGCGTAATGGGTGATCAGATGTAAAAGCTTGTGGTGTGTGCGAGTTCACACGATTTGGAATCTGATTACCCATGGAGCAGCCGTAAAGACGGAAATTCCCCGACACCTCAATTATTTAGTCATCAACTGCCTTACCGCAGCTTCCAAACCGTCAATTGAAAGCTCAAACATGGGGAAAATGTGACGAATGGTTGAGATGGTTTGAGTGGAGTCCCACATCTCCGAAGATACCGGATTCAGCCAGACACAATGGGGAAAGGTTTGGGCAAGAAACTTCAACTGTTCGATGCTTGGCTTTCCGCTCCTTTCTTCAATATGTATCGATCCGTCAGTGGCCATAAGTTCATAAGGCGCCATGCTGGCATCGCCTAACAAGATAAAACGGGTTTCTGGATCAAAGGCGGCAAATTCATCAACCCTTTGAGGTTTTTTAATCCTGGAAGGATCTTCCCAGAGAGCGTCATATACTGTGTTGTGGAAAAAATAGGTTTTAAGATCCTTGAACTGGTCACGGGCATAATCGAAAAGGGTCTGAACAACCGGTATGTAGGGATCCATGGACCATCCGCCATTATCGATTGCAAGGATAACCCTGAGGCGATCTTTTAAATTCTTTGAAAAGACGATTTCAATTTCACCACAGTTTTTCATGGTCTGGTAAATGGTGTCGTTGATGTTGACCTGATCTTTGGGTCCTACAGGTATCATGTTGCGAAGCCTTTTCAGGGCTTCGCCCATCATATCCTGTGTGAGAGGTCCTTTGAGGGAATAATCCTTATATCTCCTTTCCAGGGCAACTTTGACAGCAGACTTGTTGCGAGAAACACCCCCTACGCGCATTCCTCCCGGATGGTCCCCTGAATGGCCTACCGGTGACGTTCCGCGTGTTCCGATCCAAGTTTCTCCCCCGCGGTGACGTCCTTTTTGATCTTTTAGGCGTGCCTTAAAATATTCGATCAGTTCTTCAGGCGTAAGTTTGCTCAGGTCTGACACGTCAACGTCGAGTGCAGCAGCAAGTGTCGCAGGGTCTTTCAACCATTCTTCCAGGAGTGCTCTGGCCGTTTCAGTCAGCTCAAGCTCTTCATAATCGGGCATTTCAGTCCCTTCAAACCGGTGGGCGAAAACCTGGTCGTAAGTATCGAAATATCGCTCACTTTTTACAAGGATCGCCCGTGCGGAAGTGTAGAACTCATCCAAAGAGTTGATCAGTCCATTATTCAGGGCTTTTTGAAGGGTAAGAAACGAGGTTGGACTGACCGGTATCCCGGCGGTTTTTAATTTGTAAAAAAAATCTGTGAACATTTGCTCTTTTTGATCATGGGCATTGATTGTTTCTCAAACAGCACACGCTTTTACATCTGGTCGTCCATTACGCTTTATTAAGGGCACATTTTCGATAAAATCTCCCGACACCTCAACTATTTATGGGAACTAAAATAACGTGCGACGATTTGTTGAATTCACGGCCCTCTCATAGTCCTGGCTCTTTTTGAACATAACACCCAGAAAAGGGATATCACCTTTAACCAATGTTTTGGGATTAAAGTCTGGATCGGTTTTCAGGGCACGTATCCAGTTGATCAGCTCCCTTGTGGCAGGTTTTTTTTCAATGGCGTCAATTTCGCGCAGTCTGTATAATGTTGCCACGGCATTTTCCATCAGATTAGAGTCGATATCCGGAAAATGAACAGCAATGATCTTGCACATCAACTTGGTATCCGGGAAGGCGATGTGATGAAAATTGCATCTGCCCAGAAACGGATCAGACAGGTCCTTCTTGGCATTGGAAGTTATAATTATAACCGGACGGTGTACAGTTTTGATGGTCCTGTCGATTTCAATAATATCAAACTCCATCTGATCCAGGACATCCAGCATATCATCCTGGAAATCGGTGTCGGCCTTGTCGATCTCATCGATCAAAAGCACGGTCCTTTCTTTTGAGGTAAAAGCCTGGCCGATCTTGCCCATTTTGATATAATCTTCGATATTGCTTACATCCCTGTTAGAATCACCGAAACGGCTGTCGTTAAGGCGTGTCAGAGTGTCATACTGGTACAGGGCATCAACAAGTTTCATGCTCGATTTCACGTTAAGCACAATAAGGGGCATTGCCAGGCTTTCAGCAATGGCATAGGCAAGCATGGTTTTGCCGGTGCCCGGCTCCCCTTTTAAAAGTAGCGGCATTTCAAGAGCCATGGAGATGTTAACGATACTGGCCAGCTCATCATCAAGTACGTATTGGGTTGCGCCCGAGAACTTACCGTTAGAAGTTGTGTTGACCATAAAATTACCTCATACAATTTTTTTTCTTATTATATCCGAGACTTCTCTTGTCAAAATAATCACCTTTGTTGCATGATCAAGGCTCAGTGAACCTGTACCGCAGCTCGGTGTTATCAAAGTTTGGGCCAATATAACAGACTTATCAATACCAAGCGCCTCCACCGCCCGGGCCTGGTCTTTCCATGCGGCAACCAGCGAAGCTGTGGTTTCTTTTTCAATGTCATCAGCATTTAATGTCGGAACTATTCCCCAGGCCAGTATGCCGCCGGATGTAACAAAACGCTTCAAAAGATCCTGATAAAGAATCAGCCTGTCAAAAAAGGAATAGGCATCAAAACTGACGATATCGGCATCAGATTCCAAAATCAGAGACCAGTCGGCATTGGCGCAAACATGGACTCCTGCCAGGCCATCTTCGTCATGGACGGCGTCGATTACTTCCTCAAAACAGTTTGCGACTTCATCACGGGATATGCTTATCAATGCAGAAGAGCCAAACCCGGCCAGCGCAGGTTCATCGAAGAAAATAATTACCGGGCGCCCGAATTCTGATAGCTTTCTAACCTGCCATCTGGCTTTTTTAGCCAATAGCTTTACTGCCGCGTCCCTTAACTGTTCGTTATAAAAGATGGCTTTCCCGTTCTGATCGGTTACCCCCAAACCGAACGTTATGGGGCCTGTTATTTGACCTTTGATGGCCTTCGGGGGATCGGAAAGGGTCTGAAGATGCTTCATAAGCGCAAAAAATCCCCCGGCAGTATCGGCTTTCAGGACAAATCTCGAATGGTCAAGATCCGTCTGCCCCTCCTCTACCGCCATGTAATCCTCGTAGAATCGAAGAAGATCAGCATCAAATTGTTCATTGGCGGTATCGATAAATGCCCTGTCATCTTTAGTGACTAAACCCGGAAAGCCCGGAAGAAATTGTGCAATCATCCCTTCTTGTTTGTACGTTGGAAGCTGAACCCATACAGGGATTTCAGGCGTATGTTTGAAAACCAGTTTAACAGCTTCTTCG
>JAZFVY010000113.1:0-5371 GCA_036447975.1 Desulfobacterales bacterium | reverse complement strand
AGTGGGAAAAGACATTATGAACTGGTTGAGATCCAGTGATCGATATCGTTCTTACAAGAAAAATTGGGGCCAGATTCCGAAGAGTTTATGCAGGATTTACTTTCCACACCAAAGGATTGAAACCACTCAGACAGTTCCCAGCACAAAATTTAATCATACCCTGAAGTTCGTTTGAAATCGATTTGTTTCAAAGAACTAAACTGTTACAATGCGACAATGTTTTCAAAGGGATAAAAGGCTACGGTATGGTGTGTTATGTGTCAGTTCTTGCACCGGTAAAAACATAAAGGTCTTATAATTAATGCAAAATAAGCGACAGCAATTCGGCAAAGAAAGCGAATTCATAGCCGTCAAACACCTTAAAAAAAACGGGTACAAAATTCTGGAGCAGAACTACAGTAATAAGCTGGGTGAAATTGACATTATTGCAAAAGACAAGGGCACTCTAGTCTTTGTCGAGGTCAAAGCCAGAAGATCCGATCTTTTCGGAAATCCTAAATGGGCCTTAACCCCCAAAAAGCAGCGAAAAATCTCGATGGTGGCCCTCTACTATCTCAAAGCCAAAAAACAGAGTAATGTTAAAGCAAGGTTTGACGTTGTGTCCATCAGTTCAGCAGAAGATAAACCAAAAGTAGAGATAATAAAAAATGCCTTTGAGCTCGCCTACGGATGATCAGGAACATATCGATGAAACGTGTAATCTTTATGTTGTTGCCACTCCCATTGGAAACAGGGACGATATCACCATAAGAGCCCTCAATATACTTGGCCGGGTTGATCTTGTGGCCGCAGAAAATACCAGACACACGGGCAGGCTTCTGGCGCATCACAATATCAAAGGTAATCTGATATCCTATCATGAGCATAATGAGGTAAAGCGCACGCCGGAGCTGATTCATCGGCTTAAAACAGGATCATCTGTTGCTCTGGTGTCTAATGCCGGGACACCATCGGTGTCTGACCCCGGCTACCGGCTTGTAAAAGAGGCCATTGCAAACAATATAAAGGTCATACCCGTTCCCGGCGTATCTGCCGCCGTAACAGCCCTCAGCGCAGCAGGACTGCCAACCTATTCCTTTATTTTTGTTGGGTTCCCCGCAAAAAAAAAGGCAAAGCGACTCAAGCAGCTCAAAGAACTCGCCAGTGAAAACAGAACCATAATATTTTATGAATCTCCAAAGCGCATTTTGACTTTTCTGGAGGAAATCATAGATGCTATGGGGGACAGGTATGGTGTCCTGTCCCGTGAGATGACTAAGCTGCACGAAGAATTTTTAAGGGGCTTTTTATCCGAAATTCATTACATCTTGAACGCACGTCTCGCAGTAAAAGGCGAATGCACCCTTCTTGTAATGGGATGCGAAGAAATCAAAGAAGTTTCCTTAGAGACCGTCCGGAATGAAATTAATAGTGAGCTGGAAAAGACAGGAAGCAGACTGTCCGACATTGCCAGAGCCGTCGCTAAAAAATACGGTCTTCCTAAAAACAAGGTGTATGATGAGGCCCTGAAATTAAAGCGCACAGCGCAGAGTTCAGAGCGTAACTCGAAATAATATGGATACAAATCAAAACCGAGTTATCTATCCGGTAATTCTCACTGTTCCTGACAAAGACCGGCGCCTTACCGGCAGGGAAATGGTTGTAAACTTAAGCTATCATGCCAGAAGAGCACTTGAAATATCGGCTCGAAAGAGCAGTGTTCATTTAAGCAATCTATTAAAGGATGAAAACGGCGCACCCTTGCCGTTTGACGGAAATTACTGGTCTCTTACCCACAAACCCAGCTATGTCGGCGGCGTGATTGCTTCAACACGTGTAGGAATCGATATTGAGAAAATCCGGCCCTGCTCAAAGGGTCTTTTCAAAAAAACAGCCCATGACAGAGAATGGGCGCTATCAGACACAGATCCGTTTGAACTTTTTTATCGCTTCTGGACGTCAAAAGAGTCGGTGCTCAAGGCTTCCGGAACCGGTATCAGTGATCTTTCAAAATGCCGCATTTCACGGATAATTGACGATTACAATCTTATCGTTGACTACGATGACAAAAAGTGGTTCATAGAACACTTTTTATTCGACAATCACATTGCCTCTGTCGTCAAAAACAACCTTGATGTTGAATGGACTCTTTTAAACCAAGGAACGGAGAAATAGTGAATTCTCAAATTGCAAATTCAATAAACTGTTAACCTGACTGATGACATTTGGGGGATGAAGTTATTTCTACTTTATTTCTACCCGTTAATAAAAGAAAAATGGGCTGCTATGAAAATAAAAAGGCTTAACCTGACCGTTCTGCCCGATCGCTACGGCATCTGCCGGCTCGAGCCGGACATTTCTGTTCCGGACTGGGTATATAAATCTTCCTTTTTTTCTGTCACCCGCACCCCGGATGAATTGTCCGTGGTCTGCGCCGAAGCACTGGTCCCGGGGGATAAGCCCAGCAATAAAGGATGGAGATGCCTTAAGGTGCAAGGACCTTTAGATCTTTCCGAAACAGGGATTCTTTCGTCTTTGGCTCTGCCCCTTGCACGTGCGGGCGTTTCGATTTTTGCCATCTCCACCTATGACACCGATTATCTTCTGGTGAAGGAGGGTAGTCTTATAAAGGCAATAGAGTCGTTGGATTCAGAAGGATACAGGGTGGCTTACGAATATACAGAGGGCAATGACTGACCATACACTACAAAATCAGGACCTTTCCTTTTCAGCGGTTATTTTTACCGCTTGTATATGCACGCTTTTCGGGGCCAATGCCGTCGCAATTAAAATCAGTCTTACCGGGCTTGGTGTATTCACAACCGCCGGACTCCGTTTCGGCATCGCCTCCGTGGTGGTTGCTCTGTGGGCTCAAATTACCGGACGATCATTCAATATCAGTAAGGGACAGGTTAGTCAGCTGCTGATTATCTCCATGATTTTTACCGTGCAACTGTCCCTGTTCTATCTTGGAATTAGCAAAACCAATGCTTCCCGAGCGGTTCTGCTGGTCAATCTTCAACCCTTTTTTACACTTTTTCTGGCCCATTATTTTATTCCCGGTGACCGGATTACCAAAAGAAAAATCCTCGGAATCTTGATGGGATTTGCCGGCGTGGCCTTTGTTTTTCTTGAAAAAAAGGGGGCCTCCGCCGATTTTCAAATCGGAGATCTTATGATCCTCGCCGCCGCTTTTATTTGGTCCTGCAACGCAGTTTATACAAAAAGGATTATACACGCCTATAAACCTTTTCATATTGCGCTTTATCCTATGATATTTTCAGTACCTATCTTTTTTCTTGAAGGATTTTTGTGGGACGGTGCCATGATCGCCCATCTGGACGCAAATATCGTGGGTTCTCTTCTGTATCAGAGCCTGGTAACGGCTTCTTTCGGCTTTATTGCCTGGATTACGCTGCTGAAGAAATACGGGGCCGTGGCGCTGCATTCTTTTATTTTCATCATGCCAATTTCTGGGGTTTTGCTGGGGGGGCTGATTCTGGGAGAACCTATTACCGTTAATATTCTCATCGCCCTGTTGTTAATCGTCACGGGCATTCTGGTGATTCACTTCAAACAAAAAAAACTAATACTACTGTTTCATGTGGGACGAAATGTTTAACCAGAATATTTCATTAAAATTTTCGATTTCATGCTTCACGCCACAAATTTCTCATGAAAAAAATCAAACAGAATGGTATAATAATTCGATTTTAATAAATTCTGCCTAAATATAACTCAAGTTCTAAATTTCAGACAATAATAGTTCAAAAAAAATTGCGTTATTACTAAGGAGGTTCCAATGACACTAAAAATTACCTGGTACAGTCACGCCTGTTTATTGATTGAAACCGGCAAAACAAATTTGCTTGTTGATCCATTCTTTAGCGGTAATCCCCTGTCACCCGTCAATGCCGATGAGATCGCGGCAGACTACATCCTAGTTTCACACGGGCACGGAGACCACCTGGGAGATACCGTAGAAATTGCCAAACGAACCGGGGCAACCGTGATCTCAAATTATGAAATTCAAAACTGGATGGTGAACCAGGGAGTCAAAAGCGCTCATCCCCAGCACATCGGAGGTGGTTTTGATTATCCTTGGGGCCGGGTCAAATTGACCATTGCCCACCATGGATCCGGCCTTCCGGATGGCACTTACGGTGGCAACCCGTGCGGTTTTCTGTTTTATATCCAGGGGAAAAAGATCTATCACGCCTGCGACACCGGCCTTTTCTATGATATGAAGCTTATTGGTGAAGAGGGAATCGACCTGGCAATATTACCAATCGGCGACAATTTTACCATGGGGCCCGACGACGCTCTGCGGGCGGTAAAGCTTATTGAACCGGAACAGGTGGTTCCCATTCACTACGATACTTTTGATATGATCAAACAGGACCCGCACGTCTGGGCTGATAAAGTAAAAAAGGAAACCTCGGCTAATGTGATGGTTTTAAAACCAGGCGATTATTTGGAGCTTTAGGATTCGGGTAGAGCCCATAGCAAAGCCTTGAGATAAAAGAAATAATGTCGCAAAGAGATTATTACCAGATTATAGGTGTGGATAAAAATGCCGGCTCTAAGAAGATCAAGGAAGCATACCGGAAGCTGGCCTTTAAATACCATCCGGATCGCAACAAGGAAAACCCGGAAGCTTCTGAAAAAATGAAGAATGTTAATGAAGCCTACGCTGTCCTCTCGAATCCGGCCAAAAGACGTGAATATGATGCATTGAGGCAGCAATTCGGGTCTTCTGCCTACAGCCATTTTAGAAAAAATTATTCAGAACATGACATTTTCAGCGGTTCGGATATCAACCATATTTTTGAGGAAATGGCCAAGGCATTCGGGTTCAGGGGTTTTGACGACATTTTCAGAGAATCTTACGGCAAGGGATACCGAACCTTTGAATTTAAAAAGCCCGGGGTTTTTGCCGGCGGCTTTTTTTTTACCGGTCCCTTGAGAAAAGCCATGTTCGATCAATCGCAGTTTCCTCCACCGGGCAACCTGGGAAAACTGTTCCGATTTGTTTTAAAAAAAATCAGCGGCATTGAACTGCCGGTAAATGGCGATAACATCAACGATGTGATTCAACTGAGCCCCCAGCAGGCCCAAGAAGGAGGCCCTTACGCGTATTTTCTCCGGAAAAGGTCTAAGAAGCTGGTTGTCAATATTCCTCCCGGTGTCAAGGAAGGACAGCAAATACGGCTTGCGGGAATGGGTGAGGATGGAAAAGGCGGGGGAACCCCGGGGGATCTTTATCTGAAAGTTCGAATCAATAAACCTCTACTTCAGTCAATAAAGGGCAAACTTTTAAAAAAAAGAAGGTAAAGTGTGTATTGGCATAATGAAGCTCCCCGCCGAAAGCAGACGGAGTATTTATAAATCA
>JAZFVY010000112.1:0-7453 GCA_036447975.1 Desulfobacterales bacterium | reverse complement strand
CCTTGCAAGACGAACTTGTGAAACTTACTCAACAAACAATACGTTCGGGGGAAAAAACCAACAGATTTTTCGGCTCAACCTGGGGGGTTTTCTGGGAACAAAGCAGGCATTTGATTATATCAGCACCTTTGCGTCGGGAGGGTGGTGTCGTTGGAGGGGCCAGCATTGTTATACCCCTTGAAGGGATTTATAAGATTTTGAGACGGACACAATATGTATTATTGGGGTATATATTATTCAATGCAGTTGTTTTTACACTAATCGGTCTTTACCGGTTGTCTAGGGTAACCGTGAAGCCTTTACAAAGACTGGTTATGAGGGCCGATGAATACCGAGAAGATGAAGAAATATTTTTCCTTCATGAAAAGGAGGATAATGAGTTCAACAGGTTGTCCAAAGCTTTAAACAGCATGCTGAAACGGATTGCCGATGACAAAGAAAAGCTAAGGACTACGGTTCTGTCCCTTGAGAAGGCAAATTTTGATTTAAAACAGGCTCAAAAAGACATTATACGAGCGGAAAAATTGGCGTCTGTCGGGAGATTATCTTCGGGAATTGCACATGAAATCGGCAACCCCATCGGTATTATTGTTGGTTACCTTGAGTTGCTTAAACAGAATAATATTTCAGATAATGACAAAAAAGAGTTTATTCTTCGAACAGAAAGTGAAATAAATAGAATTAATGCAATTATCAGGCAGCTCCTTGATTTATCAAGGCCATCAAGTGAAGATTTGAAAGCTGTTTCTGTACATTCAATCATCGAAGATACTATTGATGTTTATAAATTTCAGCCTTTAATGTCCGATATTCATTTAGATTTCAGTCTAACTGCGGATAATGATATGGTTATTGCCGATTCCAATCAATTGCGTCAGGTTTTTTTGAATTTGATTATCAATGCGGCAGATGCTATTTTCACAGGTGACGGTCCGAAAGACGGCAGGCTAACAATAACTAGCGAGATCGTGCCAAAAACTCATACTGAACCAAAGGATCAGCTGGGTATGTTGAAGGTAAACTACATCGACAATGGCCCTGGAATTGCCGAGGAAAACCTTGGTAATGTTTTTGATCCGTTTTATACGACCAAGGAACCCGGGAAGGGTACCGGCCTTGGACTTTCTGTCTGCTTCATGATTATAGAGGGCATAGGTGGAAAAATCAAAGCAACCAGTGATGAGAGCCAAGGCACTACCATGACCGTATACCTGCCCCTGACTGATCAAAGGGCGAAAGATGGAAAGGGTGAATAAAATTTAGGAATGACCGATGGATAATGAGAAAACAAAGGACAATAAGTCTTCACAAAAACGTCTGCTGATTATCGATGATGAAAAGAACATGCGTCACATGCTTTCCTCTTTACTCAAAGAATCAGGCTACCGTGTCGATACAGCATCTGATGGTGCGGTTGCTATGGATATGGTTGATCGAACAATATACGATTTTATCCTCTGTGACCTTAAAATGCCCAATATGAATGGAATGGATTTTTTTAAAACTGCCCGGGACAAGCTATGGGCCACCACTGTAATTATGATGTCAGCATATGGTAGCATTGATACAGCTGTTGAAGCCATGAAGCAGGGAGCCTATGACTTTATATCAAAACCATTTAAATCTGATGAAGTCCTCCTTGCCCTTAAAAAGGCGGAAGAACGGGAAAGTTTGAAAAGGGAGAACCGCTGGCTTAAGGAACGGATTCGAAAAATTCAAGAAAATTATTATTTCGGAAGCATGGTAGCCAAAAGCAAGGCCATGCTGTCTGTCTTCAAGCTGTCTGAGAAAGCGGCACAATACAATACCACGGTGTTGATTTACGGTGATAGCGGAACCGGGAAAGAATTGATCGCCAAGGGGATCCATTTTATTGGAGAGCGATCAAAAAAGTCCCTTGTTCCAGTGAACTGCGGTGAAATTCCAGAAAATTTACTTGCAAGTGTGCTTTTTGGATATGTAAAGGGCGCTTTTACCGGTGCAGACAAGAACAAAAAGGGGCTTTTTCAGGAAGCAGACGGCGGAACGATCTTTCTTGATGAAATAGGAGAGTTGCCGCTCACTTTACAAGTGAAACTTCTGAGGGTATTGCAGGAAAATGAAATAAGACCGGTTGGTGATTCAAAAACAATGAAAATCGATGTTCGCGTTATTGCGGCTACTTCAAAAAATTTGGAGGAAGAGGTCAGAAAAGGGACATTTCGTGAAGATCTTTTTTACAGGCTGAATGTTTTACCGATCAAGCTTCCTCCTCTCAGGAACCGGCCCGAAGACATACCTCTTTTAAGTCAACATTTTATTGATAAGTTCAGTATAAGTCTGGATAAGGAAATAAAAGGAATTACTTCTGCTGCCATGTCCATTCTGCTTAAACACAGTTGGCCTGGAAATGTCAGGGAACTGGAAAATGTAATCGAAAGGGCTGTGATTCTTGCAGAAGGAGAGAATCTTGTGCCGGAAAACTTTCCTGAACATTTTCCAGCTATACTGGGGGCAGAATCGTTAACAGATAAGATGGACGATTTTCTCGAAGAATATTCTTTAAAAGCGGCCCAAAGGGTTCTGGAAGAAAGGTTAATTACCAGAGCCCTGGTGAAGACAGGTGGCAACCGCACAAGAGCAGCCCGGCTTCTAGAGATAAGTCATCCTTCTCTGTTAAGTAAAATCAAGGTCTATAATATTTTGCTGTGAGAACTTCGCGCCCACCCCCCGCCAGTTTATTTTCATATATCGCTATTATTAATCAATAGCCCATTTAAATAATAAGCTTCCCCAAGTATACCCAGCACCAAAGGCTGAGAGTACAATCCAGTCACCTTTTTGCATCATTCCCTCTTGATAAGCCTCTGACATGGCAAGGGGTATTGTTGCCGTAGTGGTGTTCCCGTAATTATCAATGTTAATAACGACCTGATTCCGATTAATTTTCATTTTTTTTGCGGCAGCATCAATGATTCTTAAATTGGCCTGGTGGGGAATAAAAAGCTTAATATCTTCGCCGGAGAGTCTGTTTTTTTCCAAAATTTTTTTTGAAACATCTGCCATGTTTGTAACAGCAAATTTAAAGACGGTTTTCCCATCCTGATAAAGGTAGTGCATCTTATTCTCGACTGTTTCGAGCGTGGCAGGTATTAGACTTCCGCCGCTGGCCATATACAGAGACTTGTCACCTGAACCGTCAAGGTAGAGCAAAAAATCCTCAATCCCGAGGTCGTCCGTGTTTGAAGGTTCCAACAGAACGGCTCCGGCTGCATCTCCAAATAAAACACATGTGTTTCGATCCTCATAATTGACAATTGAACTCATTTTGTCAGCGCCGATCACCATAATTCTTTTATATTTTCCGGTTTCTATAAATTGAGATGCAGTGGCTAAAGCGCACACAAATCCTGCGCAGCCTGCGCTTAGATCAAATCCCCAACAATTTGTAGCTTTGAGTTTCTTTTGAATCAACGCTGTCGTGCTTGGAAACATCATGTCCGGAGTTGCCGTTGAAACTAAAAGCAAATCGAGTTCATCTGCCGAAATTCCTCTTTGCTCCAGGACCATTTGTACGGCTTTGATACCCATGTAAGATGTCCCTTTATCCTTTTCCAGAATACGTCTTTCTTTAATTCCTGTACGGGTCGTGATCCATTCGTCACTGGTATCCACCATCTGTTCAAGATCTTTATTTGTAAGTTTTCGATCCGGAACGAAATGGCGACTCCTGTTATGATTGCGCGCATTCATATATCTCCAAAATATTCTCATTGAAAAATTTGTAACAATTTAGCTTTTAAAAAATATTTCCGCTTCAGATATAATTAAATTTATTACGAAAATTTATGGGTAACGGCTGTAATGAAAGAACGTGCCAGGGCTATTAATAAAAGATTTCTGTTTTATTAGGATGGTTAACTTTAAAATCAAATAGATTATGGTTCTTTCATAACGATCCCTAATCCATTCAGACGGTTTCAAGTATATAATTTAATCATACCTGAAGCTTGTTTGAAATTGAATTGTTTCAAAGAGATAAACTGTTACAAAAATTATAAATATCAAATGCGACGTATCGATGCAACATCTTTACTTCAAACGTATTTTTCCTTTAACCGCTTGTAAATATAGATAAAATTACTCAATTTTAACCATCGGTTTTTATATGTGTTGATTAACATTCTTTATTTTGGTAATTTATACCCTAATTGAGCGAAGGTCGAGGATGCTCCAGATTCAAAAATATTTCTCCCGTTTTGTTTATGATCAATTAGGGTTATAAAGATTACAAATAATTATATTTCCATTAATAGTTTCTTTGCAAGTCGTTGATCGAAGTGAAGCTTCCCGCCTACAAGGGTGAGGAATCTGCCTTTCGCAGTGCTTAGCAGCCCGGTCAAACTAGCTGTATATATGCATGATATTCCCCAAGGAGTGATATTATGGAAGGTATTGAAGATGTTAAACATATACTGGAAAGAATATATGGTTCAAAAAAGGGAATCGAGGCTTTCAATAAGATTCTTCCTTTAATTAAAAGCTTGCCAGCTATAAAAAGAGAAGAACAGGCTTATTTTTCTCAGGAAGATGTGGTTTTGATCACTTATGGTGATTCATTAAATCAATCAGGGGAAGCTCCTCTATGTACTCTTCATAAATTCGCAAACAGCTTCTTCAAAGACGTATTTTCAACTATACATATCCTGCCTTTTTTTCCTTTTTCGTCAGATGACGGCTTTTCTGTTATGGACTTCCTTTCCGTTAAACCTCAACTTGGAACTTGGAGAGATATTAATAAATTGGGCGGCGATTTTCGGCTTATGTTTGACCACGTGCTTAATCATGTTTCTGCAAAGAGCAGATGGTTCGAGAAATACTTGGAAGGAGAAGAAGGTTTTGAAGATCTTGCGATTGAAGTGGATCCTTCAGTTGATTTATCAAAGGTTACCAGACCTAGATCTTTGCCTCTTTTAACTGAATTCAAAAAAAGTACAGGCAAAATTGTTCATCTTTGGACCACATTCAGTGCTGATCAGATTGATTTAAATTATAAAAGCATCGATGTTCTTGAAAAAATTGTTAAGGCGCTTCTTTTTTATGTCAGACAGGGTGCAACGATTATACGCTTTGATGCAATTGCGTACTTGTGGAAGGAAATCGGTACAAATTGTATCCATTTAAGCCAAACCCACTATATGGTTAAACTATTTCGCAGAATTTTAGACTTGGTTGCTCCGAATGTAATAATTATTACCGAGACAAATGTACCCCACAGCGAGAATGTCAGCTATTTTGGGGACGGCCAGGATGAAGCACAGATGGTTTATAATTTTACGTTGCCGCCGCTGCTTTTTTATTCATTTGCAAAAGAAGACTCAATGGTGCTGTCCGAATGGGCAAAGGGGCTGGAGATAGAATCCCCAAGCAATACTTTTTTCAACTTTACTGCCTCACATGATGGTATTGGTGTTCGTCCTCTTGAAGGGATATTGCCTAAAAAGGAGATAAATCGACTCATCGAAATTGTTAAAAACAATGGTGGAGATGTTTCTTATAAGAAGAATTCAGACGGTTCAGAAAGCCCCTATGAACTTAATATTACCTATATTGATGCCCTGTTGAACAAAAAGTACAAACCGGACATTTATCATACGCAAAGATTTTTAGCTACCCAGGCGATAAAGCTTGCGCTCCCTGGCGTTCCTGCCGTCTATATTCACAGCATACTCGGCTCACGCAACTGGAATGAGGGTGTTAGGCAGATGAAAAGTGCAAGAACGATAAATAGGGAAAAACTGCAGGTTGAAACTGTGTTGTCACAATTAAAAGACCCTGAATCTTTTCGATCCAAGGTCTTTGGTCGATATATGGAATTAATCAAAATTAGAAAAAAACAATCGGCCTTTCATCCCAATGCCGACTTTGAAATACTCGAAATCGATACTCGTGTGTTTGCCATGGCAAGATATGGCAAAAAACAGAAAATTTATGCGATAACCAATATTACTTCACAAACTTTTTCTCTCTCCTTATCAAAGGACTTGGTGCCTTCCCGAATGGAAGACCTTATTACAGGTAAAATATGCCGAACAAGTTTATTCCGGTTGAATCCTTACCAGTCTGTATGGCTCAGCACTACAGATATCTAAAAAGGTTGTGAAAGGAGCCAAAAGGTATTGAATTATTAGAACCTATCTCAAAAACAATCTAAGTGCCCATGGCGGCGTTGCGAAATGGTTCAAAATGCTCATATACTACGTGTATACTCCGCTTTTTCACCGTTTCGCGCCTTGCCCTGAACTCTAATCTTATTTTTGAGATAGGTTCTAGTCGCCGTCAATTTTATCCCTTAATTTCCCGGAACATTTGAATGTGACAACTTTTCTTTCATTCAGGATCAAGTCGGCGCCAGTAGCAGGGTTTCGACCTCTCCGTTGTTTCTTATCCTTTACACAGAATTTTCCAAATCCTGAAATCAGGACATCTTCACTTTTTCCAAGCGTACTTTTAATAATTTCAAGTAAAGATTCTATGATTTCCACGGATTTTTGCTTGGTAAAGCCAAGTTCGTGTACACTTGTGACAATATCATTTTTCGTTAATGCCATGGCGCCTCCTAAAAGAATTTTTTTTGTGTGTATTAATTTAGTTTTTTTGCCAAGATGCAAAGCCCGAATTCGGGATAGCTATTAGCCAGAACAGGACTTTGATTTTTTCATTATGCTATTGTTCAATGGTTTAAAAAAAGAAAGGTTTACAAGAAAGTCTGTAATTGCCTAATAATATACGGATATTAAATGCATGTCAAGATGATTGTAGTAAAATTGATACGTTTTCATGGTGCCAATGATAGCAATGTCATACGCCTCTTTGGAATTGTCTGCTGTGAGAATATATTCTACTGAACATTGCATGACGTTGCAAACGGGGGCATGGCATGAATTCATCGAATAACAACACCATGAAAGTCATCCTGATGCTTCTCAATTGTTGCCGTAGAGGTAGCCAAAGCGCTAAGAAGAGTTCTACCGTCAGTTCCCGCGAATCCGATTTTTATAACTCATGATTGTTATTTTTTTCTTCTTAAATTGTTTGAAAATATTTTAGATTTTAAATACGGAATATGGTCGAAAGTTGGCTGTATGCCAAGAATTAAACGGGACAGGGGAACGGGTCCCACATGTTGTTGCACAATGATCAGAATTAGGTTATAGCGGTTTGCAAAAAAGGGCATTAAAAAGGGTCCCCGCATAATAAATGGAAACCCTTATAAAAATTATTGGAGCCGACGGGCGGATTCGAACCGCCTACCTGCTGATTACGAATTAGTTTAAGCGATTTTTATGGTTTTTTACCCTGTTCTTTAATGTTGTTTTTGTCTTTATATTATCAATGTGTTATTTGTCTGCAAGTTGTTTTTTGCTATATGGCTTTTTACCCTGATATTGGGTATTATGGTAGCAAAATGGTA
>JAZFVY010000111.1:0-2803 GCA_036447975.1 Desulfobacterales bacterium | reverse complement strand
TCAGGGTCCACCCGAAAATACTTGTGAAGGCAGGGTTAAAGTAGACCACTTTACCCACCATGTCGTAAACTACAACAGGGTCAGGACTTACTTCCAGAACTGTGCGGTATTTTTCCTCGCTCTCCTGTAACGCCTCTTGTGTCTGCTTGCGCTGTTCAATTTCCTGCTTCAGTTTCGCAACGGCCGATGCCAACTGAGAGGTGCGCTTTTTTACCTGGTCCTCAAGATTGTGGCGATGTTTTTCTAATTCCTCCTCAGCCTGAATGCGCTCGCTGATGTCTCGGATTATTGTGCTGATCATCCGACGGTTCTGGAATAAGAAGGCCCCTGACGATACCTCCGCAGGGAATAAGGTCCCATCCTTTTTTTTTTGATATTGAAGTAAATTGTTCTGGGTATTCCCAACAATTATTTCCTTTTTAATATGGGCTGCTTTTCCTGGATCTGCTGAAATATCTGTGGATTTTAATTGCAGGAATTCCTCCCTGTCATATCCATATAGATTTAATGCAGCATCATTTATATCTTTGACAAGGGCCGTCTCTTCGTCAAATATCACAATGGCATCCAATTCCGTGGTGAAAAGCTGACGATACTTTTCCTCGGACTCTCTCAGACTTTTATCTCTATCCTTAATTATTGTCTCCACTATAAAGCCAAAAAAGAGAGCTATTATAATCATAAACGGCAATCGTAGTGCATAGGTGACAAACAAGTCTCCCTCTAAGAGGTTTTTCTGATAAAGAATCCATCCATAGAGAAACACAAAAACAGTAGTGTTTATCATAAGGTACTTTAAACTAATGTTCATTGCTGCCAACCCAAGGATCAGAAAGTATACGAGGTAGAAATCAGTACCAGCATGGCCGGACAGATAAATGCCTAAAGAAACCATGCCGCTATCAAAAAATACCAGAGCATAGAATATCTTTCTACTTATAAAGAATCTGTCCGGAATATAGGGTAAAAAAAGGTTGGTTGAGAGATAAAAAGCTATAAATATGTAAGAAAAAAATATCCGTTTATCCTTTATTGGCCCGAAGATTGTTAGATAGGAAATTATAATTATTACCAGTAGCCGGATAAAAAATATATCTCTTTTTTTCATAATATCCATAATTATAGCAGCCTATTCCGATTATATTTTTGCATGTGAATGCCAAGCATCCTTATTTATTTCTACCTCAAATTCCTTGTCAAAATCGGCTTTTTTGATTGTATATAACTAGCTCTGATCAATGCAGCACTGAATGAGCGATCTCTTCCACCTCATCCACATCAAGTGGTTTACGGAGGTATCGATAAATTCCATACTGCCGGGCGATCTCTTCGTAAAAATCCTGGTGCAGAGCAGTTACGATCACAACTATCGTAGGGATACCATTATCTCGAATCCACTTCAAAACTTCCAAACCGTTTGGTCCTGGGATTTTAATATCAAGGAATAGGAGACGTGGATTCTGTCTGCTCAGGAGTTTAATGGCTTCGGTTCCATTATCCACCATGGACAGAGGATAATCATCTCCTAACATTGCATCAAAGGAATCTAAAATACCCTGATCATCGTCCACTACAACGATAGATGATTCATGCAAATTTATCATGTTTACCACCCCTTTATTTCTCTGATTTTTTTAACTTAAACTCCAGACATCTGAGTGTAATTGTTTTGCAAGGGCGTAAAATCTCTTATGAGGATTTTTCCACCTTCGTCAAACTCCGGTACCGGGACATGAATTCCCCAGAAAAGGCAACAACAGTGTTGCCCTAATTTCATAAATGGTTACATCAAAGTTTTTAAGCAAAAATGGTGCCATAAAACGGGCAGGATGTTTTTGTGTATGACATAAATAAGCGCTGTCAAAATTACTTTGATATCAATTAGTTGTAGAATTATTCGGAAGTTTAATGAGGAGTTGAATGAAAATCTAAAGGAAAAATTGGAAACACGTTTCAATTTATAAACTCATAACTGCACACGAATATGTGCAGTGCACACAATCATGTGCACATGGGCTTTCTTCAAGCCTATAAAGGACATACAAACATCTTCTTTCCATAATATACATTAATGTGTGCAACCCTTCCATACCATCCCGATGTTTGTCCATCTTAAGGCTCACCTATAACCACTATAAAATCAAATACTTATATCATCCATCAAGAACTTGTGTGATTGGCACAGGCCTTGCTCTCTTTAGAAGAAGGCAAGGGATAAATATATATTAACACCAACAAGAAGAAAGGAGGAAAGCTATGAAAAGGTTAATGGTGCAACTCTTTGTAATTAGTGTTGTAATCGCTACCTATGCATTGCCGGTTTTGGCCTGCGGAGGTGGAGGTCCCTAAAAGGTATCTTACACAAACTTTCAGTCAACTATGTTAAGAGAAAAAAGCACGGTTCGATCCGTGCTTTTTTTTATCCGCAGCTTTCCGTATATTCTGCATTACTCAAGAATCCAAACAATATAGTATTTGCATTCCCTATATTTATATGATAAACAACCCTCTCTATTTATATTAGGGTCATAAAACCGAAGCTTGGAACAGTATTCACTTCCCCTGTACTGGTTACGGCAGTTTAAACTGTTCGTCACACATTTTAGAAAGGTTTCAGAATGAATCACCCTCGGCTCACTTATCACCTTTTGATCTGTGTAATCTCTTTAGGTCTTGTATTATCCCCGGGTTATGCCAAACAAGAAGTAAAAAAAGAGGGTCAGTCGTTGGACCCTCTTCGTTATGGAGGTACGTATCGGGTTCCATTAATGAATAATCCGACCACCCTTGATCCTGCTTATGT
>JAZFVY010000110.1:0-5206 GCA_036447975.1 Desulfobacterales bacterium | reverse complement strand
CACCGATTGCAATCAATGATCTGGTAAGCCGCAATAAGGACCGGGTGTTTGACCCTGACAAAATCAAGGCCGTTATAGATCATGTTACGCCTGCAAAGGACTCAAAGACCGCCTTGCAGGGCAAAATTCTTAGAGAATGGGCACGGCGCCACAATATTCGGGATTTTTTTGACATCGGCAGAAACGGAATTTGTCATGCGATTTTTCCGGAGAAGGGATTTGTGCGCCCGGGCTATACGGTGATCATGGGTGATTCCCATACATGCACTCATGGTGCCTTCGGAGCATTTGCGGCCGGTGTTGGGACGACAGACCTTGAGGTTGGGATTCTGAAAGGAATTTGCGCCTTTCGTTATCCGTCAACCATTAAAATAAACATTTGCGGCCGGATGCCTGAAGGCGTCTATGCCAAAGATGTAATCCTTTCTGTCATCGGCGGCTTAGGTGTAAACGGCGCAACCAACAAAGTACTGGAATTTACCGGGCCTGTGGTTGATGCCATGAGTATGGAAGCCAGAATGACGCTCTGCAATATGGCTATTGAAGCGGGTGGAACCTCCGGTATCTGCCATCCTGACATGACAACAGTCGAATATCTCTGGGAGTTTATCAAAGATGAATATGCTACTGAAAAAGAGGCACTTGAGGCCTTTGCCATATTTTCTTCCGATCCCGACGCCCGGTACGATCAAGTAATTGAGCATGATGTAAGCCGACTTGAACCGCTGGTAACTTTCGGATACAAACCTGATCAGGTCAAACCCGTAAGGGAGATGGAAACAATAAAAATAGACCAAGTCTACATCGGATCATGCACCAATGGAAGAATCGAAGACCTCCGGGTCGCCGCCCGGGTGCTCAACGGAAAAAAAATCAGCGATTCAGTGCGGGGCATTGTCTCGCCGGCCACATCCAAAGTTTTTAGCCAGGCTATGGAAGAAGGCATCTTGCAAACATTCATGGATTCAGGATTCTGCGTTACAAATCCGACCTGCGGAGCCTGTCTAGGCATGAGCAACGGCGTATTGGCAGAAGGTGAAGTGTGCGCATCAACAACAAACCGAAATTTCAACGGACGAATGGGCAAAGGCGGCATGATACATCTTGTAAGCCCCGCAACAGCAGCAGCAACAGCCATAACAGGCTGCATCACAAACTCCAAACTTTTCAAAGGTTAAACTATGAACAATTTCAGTGGAAAAGTACTTTTTCTAAACAGATCGGATATCAATACGGACGAAATTATTCCTGCAAGATATCTTTCGGAAAATTCCAAGAAAGCACTTAAGCCTTATCTTTTTGAGGACATCAAGCTTGACGGATTCACGCCACTGCTCGATATTGAAGGGAAAAGCGTTATCATCACAAAGGCAAATTTCGGATGCGGATCTTCCAGAGAGCATGCCCCCTGGGCACTTGAAGCCAACAACATCAACCTTGTCATAGCAGAAAGCTTTGCCAGAATTTTCAAGCAGAACATGTTTAACTGCGGCTTGATGGCGGTGGAACTGCCGGCTCAAACCATTGATCGTATCTTATTAGATTTTGCCTACAAAGAAACACATTTAGAAACAGACCTTGCAAAAAATGTCTTTACCATTACATCTGCCGGGCACCATATGGAAATACTTTTTTCGATTTCCGACTTTGACCGTGACCTTGTAGTGACCAACGGATGGGTAGAATATGCTGATTCGAAATATTGAACCTACATTCTAAAAACCTCTTATCGACCTGATATACAAGGCATTTGATGTTTTTCATAAGAAATTCGGGTTAGGTACAAAAGAGAATATGGAGGAAAAAGGCATGAGGTGGAAAATATTTTTGGTGCTCGCTACGTTGCTTTTACTTGCTGAAAAGGGTTATGGGGCATCTTTTGAACCGATTTCATTTCCATCTCTGGTTTCCACAATCAGAAACCTGGATTCTCTGGAGTTTTGTGGCGAACCTGTTCCGTTGGAAATTCAGGAAGTTCGAGAACGTCTTGAAAAAGAACTCCTGCTTGCAATTTGGGATCGACCTCAGGTAATTTTATGGCTTAAACGTTCCCGTCGATATTTTCCCCAGATCGAAAAAATGCTGCAACAGAATAAAATGCCTGATGATCTCAAATACCTGGCTATCGCTGAAAGCGCACTTCGACCGCATGTGGGTTCCAAAAAAGGCGCTATCGGCTTCTGGCAATTTATGGAAGATACCGGGCGGAATTATGGTCTGGTTATTAATGAATACGTAGATGAGCGACGCAGCTTTTTCGCCTCAACCCGGGCAGCGATCCTGTATCTTACTGACCTACATAAATTGCTGGGATCGTGGACACTCTCGGCTGCCGCCTATAATATGGGGGAACAGGGGCTCGAGACTGAAATAATGATGCAGGAAACCCGCGATTATTACCGGCTTTATCTCCCGCTTGAAACACAGCGGTTTATATTCCGGATTCTTTCGGCAAAACTGATTCTATCTAATCCCGCTAATTACGGTTTTATACTAACTGATGAAGACTACTATTATACGTTATCACACGATCAGATCAACATCGACTGTCTTCAGGAAATTCCGATTCTATTTATCGCCCAGGCAGCGGAAACCGATTTCAAGATTATAAAGGACCTGAATCCCGAACTTCGGGGCCACTATCTCACTACGGGAAACCACAATATCCTTATTCCCAAAGGCACCTCAAGGGGGTTTCATGCACGGTATACGCGCCTGGTAAAGGAATATCTGGAAGCACGAAAGGAACGCATCTATGTCGTGAGGGATGGTGACAATCTTTCTTCAATTGCCAGCCAATTCGATATTCCTCTGGAAGCCCTTATTATATGGAACCGCATTGAATTAAATCACATATTACATCCGGGTGACCGTCTCATTATATTTCCAAAACAAAAAAACAACTAAACCGGATATTTCATCCCCCTTGACGAGAAATTCGGGTTGTAAACAGACCTTGACACAAACGCAATTTTTCTATACTCCTTGCTATAAAAAAGAGAAATTTTCACTAACTGCTCATGTATCATGCCACCAAGGCACCAAGATTATAGAATATTATTATTCTGCTTTTTTCTTGCAATTGCATTCTTTTCTTTCAGATAAGAGTGTAAAATTGACATATTTTCATTTCCTTTGTGCCTTTGTGTCTTAGTGGCTGAATAATTACATTTTTAATGTTTAACTCAGGAAATGTTATGCGCGCTGCTGCTATTTTTCTAACTATCTTTTCGGCAATTATTCTTCTGACTCACCCAATAAACTCATCATTTGCACAGCAGGACAATGCGGCAAGTAAAAGGGCAAAGGAAATCCTGCGGCAAGTGGATGATATGTGGCGTGGCTCTTCCTCTCACTCCTTATTGACCTTGCGGGTTAAGACCGCCCATTACACACGCAACATGCGGCTCGAGGGCTGGTCCAAGGGAAAGGAAAAGACCCTGGTTCGCATCCTCGCGCCGCTCAAGGAAAAGGGAACATCCACGTTGAAGTCCGGCAATAGCATATACAGTTATTTACCAAGGACCGACCGGACCATTCGTTTGACCTCGGGCATGATGATGGGATCTTGGATGGGGAGCCATTTCACCAACGATGACCTGGTGAAGGAATCGCGTATGGAGGAAGACTATGATCCCGCTATTTCTTATGAAGGTACAAGGGACAATCAGAATATCATCGAATTTACACTAATCCCCAAGCCCGATGCAGCCGTTGTCTGGGGCAAGGTCGTTGCAACGGTACTGGCCGACGGCTACCTGCCGTTGATATGGCATTATTATGATGAAGACATGAACATCGTTCGCACCATGACCTTCAGCAAAACAAAATTATTGTCCGGTCGGCCGAGACCGACAGTCATGCGTATTGTTCCTGCGGATAAACCGAATGAATATACGGAACTGGTTTATGAAAAACTGGAACTGGATATAAAGCTAAACAACGCATTTTTTTCTTTGGCAAGCTTGAAGCGCAGATAACCAAGAACATGTAAGTGAAACCTTTGAGGTTATGCATGAGAATTCTTTCTATGGCATCACGCAACGTGATCCGCAACTGGCGGCGGACATTGGTCACCACTCTGGCCATGGGATTCGCCGGATTTATTATGATTCTGTTTGCATCTTTGACGGAAGGTCTTCTTTATACCAGTGAACGGAATGCAGTAGCCATGAATCTGGGCGATATGCAGATCCATGCCGAAGGTTACCGCGACGACCCGGATTTATACAAGCGAATAGGCAATGCCTCCGACTTGGTGAGAAAGCTGCAACAGGCTGGTTTCCACGCCGCCCAGCGGGTATACGGCTTCGGGCTGGCTGCAGCCGGCTCCGCTTCCGCCGGCGTGCAATTGCGGGGTATAGACCTGACAAACGAAGCAACCGTGACCCAGATACACAAGCATGTGATGCAAGGAAACTGGCTCGCGGATACCGACCCCAAGGGTGTAGTAATCGGCAAAAAACTGGGCAGAACCTTAAATGTCAAACCCGGCGATGAGGTTGTCATCATCGGTCAGGCTACAGATGGTTCCATGGCGAATGATCTCTATACTGTGCGGGGCATTCTCAAATCCATCGGTGAAGAGGTGGATCGCGCCGGTTTCTTCATGGTGGAACGCGCATTCCGCGAGCTAATGGTGCTGCCGCAAGGGGCTCACGAGATAACGATAATGCGACCCGACCGCAGCCGTGATTTGGAATCAGCGACGACGCAGGTGGCTGCCCTGGCGCCGGGATATGAAACCTTGCACTGGCGCAGTCTGCGGCCGGTGATTGCCAGGATTCTCGATTTAGCCGACTCCCAAACCATCGTTATGATTTTGATAACCTACGTTGCTGTGGCCATGATAGTGCTCAATGCCATGTTAATGAGCGTGTTTGAACGCATCCGCGAGTTGGGAGTAATGAAAGCTATCGGCGTCACACCCTGGCAGATCTTGCTGCTGGTTTATGTGGAAGCCATGACCCAGGTGACAGTGGCAAGTCTTATTGCGTTGTCGTCGGGCTGGTCGATTGCACGCTACTTCCAGAACAACGGCATTGATCTGTCGGCCATCGCCGGCAGCACATCCTTTGGCGGCGTGGCGATTGACCCTATCTGGTATGCCTATGTAACGAAGGAGGCAGTGATAATACCTATAGTATTTCTATTTATCATTGCAGCGGCGGCAGTTATATATCCGGCCATTAAAGCGGCGGTCATT
>JAZFVY010000109.1:0-2581 GCA_036447975.1 Desulfobacterales bacterium | reverse complement strand
AGCCGGAGCAATTTCATCCAGTACGTTTTTGACAGCAGTGGCTACGCCCTTTCCGCCAAAACGCTTTGATCGCTTATCTCGAAGCTCTAAGGCTTCACGTTTCCCGGTGGAGGCACCAGAAGGGACTGCCGCACGCCCAACAGCACCGCAGGCCACAATGACGTCCACCTCAACAGTAGGATTTCCTCTTGAGTCCAGTATTTCCCTTGCTTTTACATCAATGATTTCAGTCATAGCTCCCCCCTCACAATAGATTAATGTCCAACAGACGCACATTGTTGAGTTTAATGTCAACTATTATTTTTCTTTTAAACAAGCACTTACGGTTTCGTAAAAGCTTGACAAGTTATTAATAAATGTTACTCTTCTTGTAATTTTATGTCAAGAAGTGGCTTGAATAAAGATGCTGCAACATAACTTATGATGGTTTCGCAGAAAGTCTATTTTGCTCACCTGGGCAAGGATTTTGGCCGATCGCAAAATACTTATTACGGATTCGTCACTTTTCAATTAAAAGGGTTGCTATGAAAAAAACAGATTTTTATTCTAATGCTCATCTTGTCGTAGCAGCAATAAGGATTCATGCTCACCAGAACGCTGCATTCCCTACCATTGATGAGGTATGCAGAACCTTATCTTTTTCCATGGAACAGGGCAATTACATATGCAAAAAACTTATAGGGATGGGGATCATAGAGGTAGTTGAAGGGGCCTATGAAACTCGGCTCTTTATCAAAAACCATTTAAAAATAGAAGAAATCCCCAAAGGCGAAAAGGATAGCGGACTTAAAGAAGATCTTAAAAAATTCCAGAATAGCAAAAAAGATTTTACTCATAAAATAGAATCATTTCAGGCTAAGCAAGCAAAAAAACAAAAGGACCTTTTCGCTGAACTTGAAAAGAAACTGAAAAACGGACCGGACAAAAAATAGAACCTATCTCAAAAACAATCTAAGAGCCCATGGCGGTGTTGCGAAACGGTTCAAAATGCTCACATACTACGTGTATGCTCCGCTTTTTCACCGTTTCGCGCCTTGCCCTGATTACTAATCTTATTTTTGAGATAGGTTCTAGAATAAAACAAAATGATTTCGTAAAAAGTCTGTTTTGCTCATTTGGGTTTTTCAAATACTGTACAGGATATATTCCCTAAGATTTTATTAAACAATATGAACGCCTTTTAGCACAATATATAGTGCTAACTCGAACACTGCCAACCATATATTGTCACCGCCTGATTCTGCATAATAACACCTGAATATTTATAAATTAGGTTAGCCCAAAAGTTCTTGACAAGAATAATGTTAATTGTTATTTATTCTCTCTTAATCTTTTTGTTTACGTTATCTTCTTGATTTTAAAGAACATATTGTATTAACAAGATTGTTGGAATTTTAAATTATATCCGATAATAATTCGGATAAAATAGGAAAGAATTGTTTAATAGATGATTAAAAAAAAACGGCCCGAAAAATGACCTTTTTGGCCAAAGTTATGAAGGGAGGTGTCAACAGCTAAAAAATGTACTAATATTTTTTGTCAGAGGTTGAGATATTAAAATTCTTACAAAGCAAAATCAGGAGGTATAATAAATGCCAAGTTTTGTAATTTCTGAAAAGTGTGATGGCTGCAAAGGCGGCGACAAGACCGCATGCATGTACATTTGCCCCAACGATCTGATGGTTCTGGAACCCAATGAAATGAAGGCTTACAACCAGGAGCCGGATCAGTGCTGGGAATGTTTTTCATGTGTCAAAATTTGCCCCACTCAGGCAATTGAAGTAAGAGGTTATGCTGACTTTGTGCCTCTGGGAAGCAGCATCATGCCGATGCTGGGAACCGAGGATGTTATGTGGACCTGTAAGTTCAGGAACGGTACCATCAAGCGCTTTAAGTTCCCCATCCGGACAACCCCGGAAGGCGAAGCCAATGCTTACCCAGATCTCGTAGGCAAAGACCTTGACAGCGAACTGCTCAGTACGGAAGAGGCAGAAGGCTTCGAGATGCCAACACCCACAACTGTCTAAGCAGGCTTTTGCTAAGATCCACTAAAATGACTTATCATTATTATATTATTATTAAGGAGGATATAATATGGCATTACCAAACAAACCTTTGGGGGAAACCAAAGCCGTGAAGGATCCGGAAGTAGAAGAGCGCGAAGTTGATATTCTGATTGTAGGCGGCGGTATGGCAGCCTGCGGAACTGCTTTTGAGATCAAGAAATGGGCGCCTGACAAGAAGATCCTGCTGGTGGACAAGGCCGCTCTTGAACGGAGCGGTGCTGTTGCCCAGGGGCTTTCAGCAATCAATACTTATATCGGCGAGAATACACCGGAGGACTATGTCCGCATGGTCCGCAACGACCTGATGGGCATTGTCCGTGAAGACCTTATTTTTGACCTGGGCTGTCATGTTGATGATTCTGTCTATCTGTTCGAGGAATGGGGCCTACCGATCTGGAAAATGTCAGAGGAAGGAAAGAAACTTGACGGGAAAAAGGGCCAGAAGTTGGGCACCTTAAAAGAAGGCGCCACGCCAGTCCGTACGGGTAAATGGCAGATCATGATCAACGGTGAGT
>JAZFVY010000108.1:0-4857 GCA_036447975.1 Desulfobacterales bacterium | reverse complement strand
CCGTGGTTACAAAGGATTTGACGGACCGGTTTCATGCCGGGAATATAATTAATCAGGTTGCATCTATCGTCGGTGGCAGCGGCGGGGGCAGGCCGGATATGGCCCAGGCCGGCGGAACAAAGCCCGAAAAACTGGATGAAGCTCTTGAAAAGGTGTATGAGGTGGTGGAAAGTAGTTAGGAGTGACTTTTTTAGTTAGCCCGAATTTCTCATGAAGAACATCTCTGGCTCTATTCCCAATTAAGTCGTTATAGGTTTTGTTTCCAATGCAGGTTCATCCGCAAGGGGATCCACATGCCGATTCCGTGCAGGTTCTACATCCACCCGTTTTGGCCAATAGCCATGTCTCAGCCGATGGACAAGTAGACGAGCATCACTGAGCAACGTCAGCAGACTGGGGACCAGCACCAGGGTTAAGACCGTTGCAAAGGCAATGCCTGCGGCAATGGAAAGGGCCATGGGGATAAGAAACTTGGCCTGAAGATCAGTTTCCATGATCAGAGGAGCCAGTCCACCCACCGTACTGAGTGAGGTAAGAAAGATGGCTCTAAACCGCCTCGCACCGCCGCTTAAGATTGCGTCAAAAAACGGCATCCCTTCAGCAATATTCTCGTTGACCCGTTCGATCAGGACAATAGCGTCGTTGACCACCACACCTGTAAGGGCCACCATCCCGAATATGCTCATGATCGACAGATCATACCCTAATATCAGGTGCCCCAAAACAGCACCGATGATCCCGAACGGCACCGTAAACATGATGACAAAGGGCTGAACATAAGAGCGGAACATGGTTGCGATAATAATGAAAATTCCGAGGATGGCCAGGGGATAACCCACAAACAGGCTTTCGAAGGACTCACGCATCTTTTTCTGTTCTCCCTGAAGGGCCACCTTGAGTTCCGGATATCGTTGCTTCAGCTGTGGAAAAAAGTTTGATGAAAGCTCTGAGAAAATTTCATTGGCATTGGCCTTGTTGGTATCTACATCTGCACTGACGGCCACCCGCCGCATGCCGTCGGTGCGGGTAATGGTTGAGTATCCCGATGCAAAAGAGATATCTGCCACCGATATTAACGGAACTTCATGCCCGTTGCGGGTCCTTACACGAACCCTTTCAAGGTCTGAAATCCTGCTGCGTTCATCTGCGGTGTAGCGAACCTTAATCCGGATATCGTCTCTCCCCCGTTGCAGGCGAAGCGCCTCATCCCCGTAGTAGCCGGCATAGATCTGCCTTGCCAGGTCATCCACGGTCAGCCCTAGAGTTCTCGCTTGGGGTTTTAACTCAAGCCGCATCTCGTTTTTTCCCTGTGAAAAGTCGCTGCGGATCTGAAAGACCCCCTCTAAATTGCGGAGCCGATCCATAAGATCATCGGATGCAGCAAGAATATCTTCCATATCACGACCCTGCAGCCATACTTCGATGGGAGCACCCGGAGGTCCGGCCTGCAGGCCCGAAAAAGTTAATGACTTTACACCAAGGATTGGCCCGACCTCCTTTTCCCATTGAATCATTAAATCTTTTGTATGAATCCCTCGCCGCTCTGAGTCCAGGAGTATGGCCTGAACCGAGCCCAAGTGGGGTCCAGACTTGGGCATATCTTCCAGGGTCTGACCGACCAGGGATAGACGCTCTTGGATCAGCGGATCACCAGAACGGGTTTGAGTGTGCTTGGCCAGTCGCAGAAGAGCCGCATCGATCTGTTCAATAGCCTGTTTAGTAACATCCGGCGGAGTACCGCTGGGAAACTCCACGGTCGAGGTCATGATAAACCCGTCGATCTCCGGAAAAACTTCAAACTTCAGGATGCCCCCCTTTATCAGCCCGACGGTCAAGAGCAGGATGCTGATGGCAATACAAAATGAGATATAGCGCCAGTAAAGGGCCTTGCTCAAAAGCGGAGTATAAATGCGGGCTACAAACCATTCCATTCCGGAACTGGTCAGGCGGTGTACTATTTCCAGCCTGCGGGTCAGAGGGTTCAGATTATTGTTGCTTGCATTTGGATCCGGAAGATGGCCCAGATGAGCTGGCAGCAAAATAAAACACTCCAATAGGGAAACTACCAGGCAGGCAATAACCACCGCCGGCAGGATGGAGATGAATTTACCCATAATTCCGCCTACATAGAAAAGCGGTATAAATGCTACAATAGTCGTAGTCACAGCGGCTATCACAGGCATCCCCACCTCGCTTACACCGTCCACCGCAGCCTTTAATGGCGGCTTGCCCTGCTTGCGGTGGAAATATATCGCTTCGCCCACCACAATGGCGTCATCCACCACGATGCCCAGAACCATGATCAGGCTGAAAAGCGAAATCATGTTAATAGTGCCGCCCATGGCCCATAAGATGACCAGGGCGCCTGCAATGGATATGGGAATCCCCATGCCGCTCCAGAAAGAGAGCCGGGCATTTAAAAAACACCACAGCAACAAAAAGACAATCGTCAGCCCGATAATGCCGTTTTTTACCAGCAGGTTGATCCGCGATCTGAGCATTTCCGTATTATCATAGAATATTTTGATATTGGCGCCATCAGGCAGTTGCTGCTGCTTTTGAGAGATAAATTGTTGAACAGCTTCTGATATGACAAGGGCGTCCTCTTCCTTGGTTTTATAGACGATGAGAAGAACAGACGGCTCACCGTTTATCAGGGCGTTAATAGGATCTTCCGTAAATCCGTCATTAATAGTGGCCACACGATCCAGAGTAATGATCTCACCTTCCGGTCGGGCCAGAACGACGATGGAAGAAAGCGCCTCACCCGTATACTTGCGGCCCATGGTTCGCACCCGGATCTCTTCGCCCCGGGTTCGGATGGTTCCGCCTGCAAGATTCAGGCTGCTGCGCCTGATCGCATCCTTAACAATGTTGAAGGTTAATCCGTATTCACGCAGTCGTTCTTCGGAAATCTCGATATTGATTTCATATCCCCTAGCACCAAAGATTTGGACATGAGAAACTTCCGTAAGCTGCTGGATTTCGTCCTTTATTTTCTCCGACCACTCCTTGATCCTCCGTTCAGACATGTCTCCGGAAAGATAAAGCAGCATTACCGGGTCTTTAAGAATCAGCTCGGTGATGACCGGTTTTTCCGCATCTACCGGAAAAGTGGAGATGGCGTCCACCTTGGTTCGGACCCTGTCCAGGACATCGTCTATATTATAGTTTTTTTTGACTTCGATAATTGCGGTCCCGACATTTTCACTTGAGGTGGTGGTGTACTGCTTTACACCTTCAAGTCCTTCTATGGTCTCTTCGATCTTCTGACTGATTCCCTCTTCAACTTCTTCTGGATCAGCCCCGGGAAAGGGAACCGAAATCGTAATCATGTCCAGAGAAAATTCCGGAAAGTTTTCCCGAATCATGGACATGACGGCGACACCCCCTGCCAGAAAGATCAGAACAAGTACGATATTGGCAAATACTGTGTTGCGAGCAAATGCTGCTATTACGCGTTTCATGACTGTTTTTCCCTGTGGCTTTTATTTGCTATTTCCAGCAAAGCATTTTCCAGTGGATCGATAAGTCGTGTGATGATAACCATATCTCCGGCATTAAGGCCGTCAGCCACATAAGCGTTCTCACCTTCCACACGCACCACTTTTATCGGTACTGTTTTCAGACGGTTACCATTTGCAATATATACCGTATTCTCAAAGCTCACCGCCTGCCGGGGGAGTCGGAAAACGTTATGCAGGGTTTTCCCCGGAATCTTCACCGAACAGAACATACCCTCAACCAGCGGCAAAGACTGAGGATTCTGTTTCAATGCAGTTTCAGCATCAACTCGGACAGCAACCGTAAGTGTGCGGGTCTGCTGGTCAAACTTCACAACACGGTGCAGCTGGCCGTCCCAGGTCTGCCCGTTATTATGCTCTGTCCAGCGGATCTTGCATAGCACTTGTTCCAGGCTGGAAAACCATGCGGTTTTTCTGTTTGTTTTTTCTCCATTAAAACGCAGCCAATTACGGGCATCTCTACTGTCTAAAGGCACATGGATTTCCAGAACCGAATCATCTGCAAGGGTTACAACATTTTGTCCCGGAGTGACATACTGACCTTTTTCCAAAGAAACCGATTTGACACGTGCGTTAAAGGGAGCCCGGACCTCACATCGTTCAAGATTGGTTTCTGCTGTTTCCAGGACCTGTGCAATCTGGTTTGTAAGATCAGATGCAGAAAGCATCGCCCTCTCAGCCGCTTCAATACCTGCCTGGGTTCCGATGTTATTTTTTTCGAACAATACCCGGACCCGCTCATACTCTTTTTTTGCCAGCTCCTGACTTCGCTTGAGGATTTTTAGACGGTCTCCGCTGGTCTTGCGGACTGTCATATAATCTTTTGGATCAATTTTAAAAAGGATCTCTCCTTTTGGAATAATCTCACCAGCTTCCAGTCTAGGGTGTATTTTAACAATTTTTCCCAAGACTTCGGGCGATATAGGCACCACATTCAACGTTTTTACTTCGCCATAACCGGTTATAAATACAGAAATATCCTCTTGCTTAACCTGAAGGGCTTCAACCCGCAAGGGACGTTCGCTGCTTTTTGTCTCCACCGGTGGAGTTTTAAGACTCGCCAGCATTTTCATTCCCAAATAGCCAACGATCAGAACAATTATGGAAACTACAATGCTAATCAATACAACCTTCGCCGGTTTTTTGGCTTTTTCTATTCTGTTTGAATCCATCTGGGTTCACCTTTTAAAAATTGAGAATTCGTGGTTTACCGATTTATTTGGCTAATAATCCTTCAATCCTTTAAAAATCCTTTCTTTGAGTGACAATTTTTTCATTCCTGTTCCATTTTTTTAGTTAGAACCTATCTCAAAAATAAGATTAGTGTTCAGGG
>JAZFVY010000107.1:0-6373 GCA_036447975.1 Desulfobacterales bacterium | reverse complement strand
TTTATGTTTGTTTATGGAATCTGAAGAGCTACAACCTGTCCGCTCTTTCCCGGAACATTTAAAGGATTCCCGTTCAAAGTCAATTGTATGCCGGTGGCATTGCCGATCAAGACGTTGAACCCCTTTGATGCTTCAAGTTCCAGGCGATCTCCTGGATGTAGACTGTATTCCTTTCTGTTTTGGCCGTCTATTATTATTTTTATCCATGTATCTTCAATGGCAATTATCTTAAGCAATAACTTTTCCGATATGCTCTCATAATGTTCATCTGCGACATCAGCTTCAGATTCCATGACCTGCGGGTCTTTTACGGCGACATCATGATTATTTTTATTGACCACAGGCCGATCAGATTCATTATCGGTTTTGTGCTGTTCTTGAAAAAAGGGTATCATAAAAACAGTCACCCCAATAATACACACCATTGCTACAAGAGACAGCAGGATGCGAAGCCAAAACATTTTATCGGTTTTTTTAAGAACAGCTTCACCAACGGTAGCTTTTTGAAAAAATTGGAGACTCCTCAGATAACGCCGAACAGTCTCATCACCATCAGCCCCGATCACTTTTGCAAAAGCACGCAAAAACCCTTTTACATAAACCTCATCAGGGAGTCTTGCATGATCTTCCTTCTCAATCAGAAGAAGGTTATCCATTCTAACCTTGGTTTTTCTTGAAACATCTTCGAGGTCGATCCCTTTTTCAATCCTTATTGTCTTGAGATAACTCCCGAATGAAATTGATTTATTTTCAGTTGTCATACAGTTAGCAGCAGTTTTAAAAACTTCTCAATAAATTGTTGGTAAGTTACCAGTTTTAAAAACTATTTAATAATTTTAATGTGAGACTGCTTACGTAAATCCTCAAGCCATGACTGAAATTTATTATCGACGATGTCATTAAAGAGTGTTCTTTCGATCTCAGACGACACCTCCTCCAGGGGCTTTCCCGAAGTATTAACAACCTCTTGAACAAATAAAATCTGATACCCTTGATCCGTATATAGCACAGGGGTAAACTCACCTGCCTTCATTCCCTTGATTGCCTTCTGTAATTGCAAAGAAAGCTCACGAAGTCCAAACAAACCCAAATCCCCACCCTCAGAAGCCAGTGATTCAGAGTAAGTCATAGCCATTGTTTCAAAAGATTGCCCGGCCTTTAATTTTGCATAAACTTCATCCATTCTCGCCTTAACCTCAAGCTTCTCTTTTTCATCTACAAGCGAGGAAACTTTCAGAATTATATTACGAAGATGATATTTATTTTCCCCGCCATATTTGTCACTGTGGGTTTCATAATAAGACTTAATGTCCTCTTTGGTAATCACAATCTTGGATGTAACTTTAAGGTTGACAAGCCTTTTTCTGAGTATCTGTTCCTTCACCTGCTTGCTATACTCCTCCATGGTTAATCCATCCTTGGCCAATGCTGCTCTTAGATCTTCATCCGTATAATAATTTGCTTCTTTAATCCGCTCAATGGTTTGATCTATTTCTTTTTCACTGATTGAAATCTTAAATCGTTTTATCTCCTGATCTGTAATTTTCTGTTCAATTAACTGATCGAGTATATCCTCCCGAGTCTTAAAGAGCACCTTGCTCTCTTTCTCAAGCGGATATCCACGTTCTCTGATCTTATCTACATATGGTTTAAATGAGCGGTTCAGCTCAAAAAGTGTAATGATGTCATCATTAACCACTGCTACAATCCGATCAACAATTTCTGCACTTTCTGCCCTTGCAACTAAGGTAAAACTGAACGTACAAAAAAGCAAAGTGAATATTATGTAACGTAATAAATAAGTTAGCATTACTTTAAAAAGCTTGCCTGTCATTCCAATATCAATTATTAGTTTACGAGCCGGTGATCTTTTCCAATTGCGCCTTGTTTATTTCAATTTTGTACTTTTTTTGAAGTTTTTTTATCCACGACTTGTAAGCATCTTCCATCTTTTTCATGCGTAAATGTTTCATTATGCTTGCACTAATATCCTTTGAAATTTTTTTTGAATCTAATGTTAAACTGTCGTCTTTATAATGTTCTTCATAATACTTCGATATATCTTCGGAATTTATTTCGATCTGCTCACCCAACTCTTTGGCAACCACCTTCTCCAGGAGTAAACGGTTCTTTAGTCCTTCTTTCCAGGAATGGTAAGACACTGCATTCTCAAGTAACGTCTGCTCAAATTCATCATCGGGATAGTCACCCTTTATATCTGAAACGGCCTTTTCAACTTCTGAATCATTAACTTTGATACCGAGCTCCTTGGCCCTTTCATGAATAATCATCTCCTCGGTCATCTGATAAAAAAGCTGCAACTGGGCATCTCTGACATCGGCAGGATTCTTCAATGTACCATGTGGATAAGCGGCTTTAGCAATTTCAAAGGCCCTGTTGAACTCGAAAACTGTTAAGACACTGTCTCCGACCTTAATAAAGAATTCATCCTTGTCATTAGATTCAGAATCAGCACATCCTGCTAAGAGACAAATAATCAATAAAACGCAGATCATAACATTATAGTTGTAAAAGTATCTTTTCATTGATAACCGTTTAGACCTTGACCCAAACCCGGATTACGGATTGAGTATTGCGTAGTGAATGAATGCTGACGAACTTAAAAAAAAGTCTTTTTAAAACTCCATTGAGCAAAATAGACTTTTTACGAAACCATCAATATTTATAACATGATAATTGCATAAAGGTTCAGTCGCTAACACGTTGCGCGATATCTTTCAAGATGTTTTTAGTCTGACCCAAAAGATCGGTGGTTTTGCCTTTTAACAGTTTTGCTATAATAATATTGTCAGGAGCGAACTCAAACCGCTTGCCTTCTGAAAGAACCATCTCCATGATACCGGAAGGATTTTTTTGGTGAGCTTCAGAAAAACAAAGTGTAAGCCGCCGTCCTGCCAGATCAAGCCGTTTCACGCCCGCCTTTATGGCCAACACCTTAAGCATGATTTTTAAAAGAAGATTTGCAGTCTCAACCGGCAGGGCTCCGAAGCGATCCATCAACTCTACTTTGAAATCAGCTATTTCGTTGAGTTCTGTCATTTTTGCCAGGCGGCGGTATGTTGTAAGACGCTGGTCAATATCTGGTATATACGATTCGGGTATGGAAGCAGACATAATAATGTTAATTTCCGGTTCCAGACTTTCGCAAACCGGTTCTTTTTTCAGCTCAGACATTGAGTTCTCCAGCAGCTTAAGAAACATGTCATACCCAACCGCAGCAATATGGCCGGACTGTGAAGCCCCAAGGACTGTCCCCCCTCCTCTGATTTTCAAATCACTCATGGCGATTTGAAAGCCCGAGCCAAGATCACTGTATTCCATCAGCACCTTCAGACGTTTCTGAGCATCTTTGCCAAATGTACTTTCATTCGGTATAAACAGATATGCATATGCCTGTTCATCAAGCCGACCAACACGGCCACGCAACTGATAAATCTGAGATAGCCCGAATCTGTCCGCATGATTGACTATTATGGTGTTGGCTGATGGGATATCAATACCTGACTCTATTATGGTAGTACACACCAGCAAGTCTATCTCTTTTTCCATGAACCGAAGCATCACGTCCTCCAAAGCATCCTCATCCAGACGCCCGTGGGCAACATCAAGTCTGACCTCGGGTACCAGTCCCTGCACATGCCTTGCCATTTTCCATATACTATGGATGTTGTTATGAACAAAGAAGATCTGACCCTTTCTGTTTAACTCTTTTTGTATGGCTTCTGAAATTACGGCATTATCAAATTCAGAAATGTATGTGATAATAGACTTGCGATGCTCAGGCGGTGTTGAGATTACACTGATGTCACGAATTCCCATCAGGGACATGTGAAGCGTTCGCGGTATCGGTGTAGCCGTTAAGGCCAGAACATCCACCGTGCTTCTGATTTTTTTCAACTTCTCCTTATGCTTGACGCCAAAACGTTGCTCTTCATCAAGCACAATAAGACCCATGTCTTTAAATACCACATCTTTCTGTATCAGCCTGTGAGTTCCAATGACAATATCTATCTTCCCAGCCTTAAGATCTTTTATTATTTCCTGCTGTTTCCGTAAAGAACGGAATCTGCTCAAGCATGCTACATTAACCGGGTAACGTTCAAAACGGCTGGAAAACGTTGCAAAATGCTGTTCTGCAAGCACCGTGGTTGGAACAAGTATCGCAACCTGTTTGCCTTCATTAACGGCCAAATATGATGCGCGCAGGGCAACCTCTGTTTTACCGTATCCCACATCTCCACATACCAGCCTGTCCATTGGAATCGGCGTTTTCATATCATTCAGTACCTCTTCGATGGCTTTGATCTGGTCTGCTGTCTCCTCATAAGGAAAACCGGCTTCAAAATCCCGGATATCACTGTCGAACTCACTGAAAGTATAACCTTTCTTAACTCTACGCTCAGCATAGAGTTGAAGAAGCTCTCCGGCAATCTTCTCCGCCGATCTTTTTACTCTGGCCTTAACTCGCTGCCATGATTTGCCGCCCATCTTGTCAAGTGTAGGCTCGATTCCATCCACCCCCATATATTTCTGAACCATGCTCATTCGATCTACAGGGAGATAGAGCTTGTCATCATCTTTATATATAACCAGAAGAAAATCATTTCTCGACCCGTTCAAGTGCAATTTTATCAGCCCTGCATACTTCCCAATTCCATGTTCAACATGAACTACAAGATCCCCTTTTTTTAAATCTCCAAATGAAAGGAGCTCGGTTCGACCCTTTTGCTCGGGTTTTATTCTGTGACGATGTTTTGCCCCGAATATTTCATCCTCCGTAATAATTGCCAGAGATGCAACCGGCCAGACAAACCCGGAGGAAACCTGACCAATGCATACGTATACCAGGCCTTTGTCCCGTATAACCTCAGGAAAACCGTCAACAAGTCTGATATTGATACCGTACGGCACCAAAAGCGACTTCAGCCTGTCGGCCTGTGATTTTGTTCTGCAAACAATAAGTGTGACACATCCTGATTGCATTTGATCATTGAACCAGTTTACCAGCGGCGAAAAGAGGCTTTTTTCACGACGACGCTTAAGATCCAGTCTTATAGCGGAGTTGTCTTTAACGGAAAAATTAAACTGCCGAAAAGTCCGCTTGCTATCCAAAACCCCTTCTAACACGGGGAGCATTTTAACCTTTAGCAGCCTTTTGCGTTTAAAGATCTCTTTAGCCTTTGCCCATTTTAGATAAAGGCTATCGGGAGCGACACAAAGTCTGGCCTCATTACACGCTGCAACAAAGCTGTCTGACGCCTGCTGTCGCGATTGTTCCGCAGCCTGTTCCAAATCAGTCGGTTCCATCAGAATATAAAGTGCATTTTTAGGAACATAGTCAAAAAGAGTGTTAAGTTCGGGATAAATCAGTGGAATCAGGCTTTCAATCCCCGGGAAAAAACCCTCTTTTTTGATACGATCAACCAGGTTTCTGGCCATTGTTACAGGGATATCTAGCTTCGATGCCTGTTCCCTTACACGGCTTATGATCTGATCAATACGTTCCTTTTTCAGAATCGCTTCCCGAGCAGGTAGAATAACGGCTTCCTGGATATTTTTGATTGACCGCTGGTTTGCAGCCGAAAAGAACCTTATGGATTCTACGGTGTCGCCGAATAGTTCGATTCTTAGCGGATCAGAATAAAGTGGCGAAAAAACGTCTAGAATTCCGCCCCTAATACAAAAATCTCCGGGTTCCTCCACTATCGTGGATCGAACATAACCACCTGATACCAGCTTCTCGACCACTAGGTCCCGATCCATCTCCTCACCCGCCATAATAAGCTCAGCATAATCGCATATTTCCTGTTTAGGGATGATTTTTCCCAGCAAAGCACTTGCGGTTGTGAGCACAATTGGCGGCGCCTCACTCTCTATCAACCGGTAAAGCGAACTGATCCGCCTGGCTGCTGTTTCGTTGTGGTAGGAGAGATACTTAAAAGGTAATATATTGTATGATGGGAAATATACAATGTGTGGGCTGAGACTTCCCAAAAAAAACCGCAGGTCTTCTAAATACAATTCTACATCCTTTTGTGAAGGAACAATAACAACAACTGGAGTTTTGTGTTCAATATATACTCTTGAAACAAGATATGCTTTTTCAGATCCGGCCAGTCCCGTACAATCAACGCAGAAATCCCTGTCAGAAATTGAATCAATAAAGGACCTAATTGATATTTTTTCTTGATTTTGGTTCATAATCAAAGTAGTTTTTTCTTCATGCCGGCGTAGCTCAGTTGGTAGAGCAGCTGATTCGTAATCAGCAGGTAGGCGGTTCGAATCCGCCCGTCGGCTCCAATAATTTTTATAAGGGTTTCCATTTATTATGCGGGGACCCTTTTTAATGCCC
>JAZFVY010000106.1:0-8459 GCA_036447975.1 Desulfobacterales bacterium | reverse complement strand
TTTCCATCTTGGTCAACAGCTTTTACATAAAACTCTTTCTCGGGCAATTCCGCCTGACAGGAGGACATGTAATGAATTGTTCACCTATGCGTCTGTTTTATATAGGGAGCCACAGCGACCAACATTTTCTCTTCTGGGAGCGGACTCCTTTTTACTCTATCATTAGAGAATTCAAACACCACCTCCCGAGAGGTGACGAAACTTTTGATCTCCTTTTTGGACCAATTCCATTCGTTGGCAATTGCCATAGCTTGAACGGCATCAACGTTATTCAATAATTTCTCATCGCCTTGGGGGCCACACGCTGAAAACAGTGAGCTTAATCCAAGAAAGAGAATAAAGGATAGTACTATAGATTTCATCTATTTCCTCCTTAACTTACACTCATTTGTCCTTCCCACGGTTGTGAATCTAATCCCCAAAGCATATGACTTTGGAGTTACAATCCGCAATTCCGATCGGCCTTAACCACACTACAACATATAGAAACGATATATTGCAGTCTTAATTCATTATTGAGTGCCTAATGTTGCACCTGTAAATTAATTGAATTTATAACAGATTTCTTTTGTAAATCAAGCATTTTTAGGGCATCAATTTTTCCAGGTTCAAGGCAGAAGTTAGTACGTCGAGCTGTCAATAGAAAATACAACTGTGGTACAGTATATAGACGTTAAAATAGCAAAGGCAGAATAAGTTTATAGCCGTTTATTTAAGGTGTTGAAGGATATTTGTAATCGCTTGATTTTTAAGCGAAAACAAATAAAATTTATCGGCAGAATATCTTTTGCAAGTCCTCACCTTTATTGCGTCTAAAAACAACACCTTAAAGCGATTCATCAACACCTTTAGTAAACGGCTAGAATAAGTTTTGACTCTGCCTTTAAATCTAATTTTTAAAAGGTTGTCATTTGATGTTTGTTATTGACAATAACCTTTTTTCTTAGCCCAATTTAATCTATTACAATCTCCTAATTTACAAGCTTTTTGAAAATCAGAACAAGCATGGCCATAATCGCCCTTGTCACCCCAGGCGATCCCCCGGTTGTAGTAGGCATCAGTGTCTCGCGGGTTTATTTCCAGTGCTTTATTGTAATCGGTGATGGCTTTGTCGTACTGGCGTTTTTTGGCATAGGCAAATCCCCGAAAGCTGTAGGCCTTAGCAGAATTCGGATTTTGATTGATGGCTTTATTTAAATCCTCAATAGTTCGCTGGTGCTTGCCGCCGGCAACATTCGTTATCCTCTTTTGGCGAACATCTTCAGAGCTAGAGGGTAATTGTCAAATGTCAGGACATAGGTTACCCAAGTTTAACGGTAAAAAGTGTCAGGACATCGGTGACTCAAGGAATATTTTAACCATAAATTTTGTTCATGGCACGGTGT
Source organism: Desulfobacterales bacterium (assembly GCA_036447975.1). GTDB lineage: Bacteria > Desulfobacterota > Desulfobacteria > Desulfobacterales > UBA11574 > JAUVVL01. Next base: position 7,074 of record JAZFVY010000106.1, on the reverse strand, counting down.
AAGCAGAAAATCATTATGTGCGAGAATGGGCCCTTAATTAGCCCGTAGGAGCACATGATGATTTTTCTGCGGGTCTTAAAGACTCAAGTATCATTTTCCTTTAAATATGTATGAAAACTAACTTATCAGGCGGTCAATTGATAATCAAATGTGTCAACCAATTCGTCGCCAAGATATATTTGCAATTGATGGATTGCAGTAATAATGACCACCTTCACATAGGCATAAACCAGGATCGGAAAATAATTCGGCGCAGAATCGACACTTGACCGGTCTGCTCCCCGCCACGAATCAGTACCGCAAAGCAGAACCCTAACTCTTTAGGGCGGGGAGCTACACAATTTGTAAAACCGCTATTTATCCGTAACGCTTTGTAACGTGTCCTCTGGTACTCTTATTTGTCGCGGATCGGTGATCTGGGGCGATTTAAAATAATTATCCGTTTGATACATCATCCTGTTAAGTGTGTCATCAAGGAGCTGACGATACCTCTCACATTCTTCTCTGGAGGTGTCTTCAGGGACACGGATAAACTCTTTTGCATATAGATAAACAATTCGCGAAAAAGGCTTGGGAATAATTGTACGGTCCCAGCTTCTAAGCTGCCAAAACTTGTCAGCACTCCACATCACAGGGATAATCGAAAGTCCGGTCATTCTTGAAATAACAATGATACCGATTTTTGAAATATATCTCGGTCCTCTTGGTGCATCGACAACCAACCCGCCCCGATGGCCTTTCTTAAAATACGGGATCATTTCTCGAAGCGCCTCAGACCCTCGATAACTTGAAGACCCTCTGACCGGAATCCAGCCATGGCGTTTTGACGCCTGAGCGGCAAGCTCACCATCCTTGCTTGCACTCGCCATAATCACAAATTTCAAGTCGCGGTAAAAAGAGGCTATAAAAATCAGGCCGCGATGCCAGGAAGCATAAAGCAGCCCTTTGCCAGGGTTTTTTGCCAGGTATTTTGTTTCGATTTCCTGGCCGAAGACCTGAACCCGACAGGTGCGAAACAAAAGGGTGGTTACAACTCTGGAAAACCATCCAAAAATATAATAAGCAGCATATTGCCATGGTTTCAACTTTTTCAATTCTGGCAATCTCCAATACTGGCCATTTCTGCCTGACCTACACTTTGCAGAAGATATTATCATCCATAGCAAGACTGCGCGCAAGAGCAAAAAAGGCAGAGTAACACATTTGACCCCCGCCTTTTTTTTATTTCACTAATTCATCAAATATATTTATTATTCTTTTATCGCAACTCCATTAAACCACGCATTTAAAGTATAAACATAAGTTTTTTCATCCTTTACAACTGCTCCGTCAGAGACCATAAATAGTTTTTTGACCAAAAACCCTGGTTTTCGGTCAAAAATTCAAAATTCGAATTTCGCGCGAAGCATCCCGACGATAAAAGCGAGGAAAAACTTGATAAGCAGCTTCTCAGTCGTCTTGAATCATGTTCACAATGCTTTTAATTGCCGCTTCTTGGACTTGGCTTTCTATTTTAAACTTAACTCCAATGCCGGATGGTAAAACTCTAATAATTTCGCCTGTGATCTTAAAAGGTTTTTCGAGATCTGGAGACATGAAGGTCATTAAAATCGTTTGGCCTGACGAAAAGGTTTGAGAAGTTCTGATGAACATACCGTTATTGCTCATATCTTGAATAAAATCTCGATAATATCGATCCTCCACGGTATAATCAACAGTCAACAAACAAGCTTTTCGATCATGTTGTCTTATTTCTCTGCTTTGGCCCTCTTCCAAATCTTTTAAAAGTTGTGACTGCCGTTCCAATGGCATGTTTTTTATCCGTTCGATCAATTGAGCAGTAACGTTGGGCTCCTTCGCTGGTTGGCCAGAATTTTCCATTTTTTATTGTCCTTTAAAAATAAGAAGTTTAATTGCATTAAAACCTTTTCAATTAAATTATCCCAGAAACTCCCGTCCTTTTTTAAATCTTCAGCATATAAGACTGGTACAGTCAAAACCAAGTATAAACATTTGTAATCGCTATATTACCAAAATTTTGCGCCGGATGTCAAATTTAATAAATAAAAGTTGAATGTGGTTGCATATTCTCTCAGAATAAAAAAATTGATAGAACACCTTAACTTTTGGGATTTTCTACAAGGCACTTTTTTGAACATTCAGAATTTTTGGAATAGAAAAGTGGCAAATTATTTTCTGCTTAGTCCCGGTTTGTTCAATTTAGATTAAGGTTGAGAGGCATAACCGTTGATGCCAGATACAATAAATTCCCCGATCTTTTCCGCCGATACTCCAAAAAGCTCCTTCATCTCCACAAGTTCAAGATACGCGTCATCCCATACGATGCTGTTTTCCTGAACAATGTTTTTGATACGCTCATATTTACCGCCGAGGGCTTTAATCTTTTTGGCCAGGGGAACACTTTCCTTAAATAATATGTTTAATAAAAGCAGATGTTCGATCATGTTCGGCGTGTCAGGCACAATGGAGATGACAGGAATAATGATAATACTGCGGTCGTCTTTACGTCCTTTGCCGATATATACATTACCCTCGCGTACGATGATTCTTTTGGTTCCTTTTAGTCTGTTGTCTGTTTCCACCCGGGACGGAATCGGTTTTAAGGACCCTTTTTTCTTTATTATCTCGATTGTAGTATCATCTGTAAGTTCGCCTAGAAGGTTCAGACCGCCGATCCTGTAAAAGATGGCTCCTTTGATACCTGAAACAATTTCCTGAAGATTTTTTAGGACGATAATATTTCTGTTAATAAGCTGGGAAACATTGATATTGTATGTGGCCAGCGCATCGAACAGGATCCCCTCTAACTTTTCGCTGATACGGCTTGTGCCAACAGTTACGGTTTTAGCCTGGTGCCGGATTGCATCCACAGGACGGGACATGCAGTTAATCGATTCTCCCAAAGACTCGAACAGTGTGTTCAGCATATTCAGTGCAGTGCCCTTTATGCCGAAATCTATTTCAAAATCAGACACAGGCAGCCTCCCTGTCAGGTATTTAAGAAGAAGGGTTAAATCAGATGCCATTTCTAGCCCCATGGAAATCGGAAAACGGTTTTGAGCTTTCTTTCTTCTGAATTCGTTGTAGAACTGGGCGGTTTTTTCCCTGAAAGTTTTTTCGAGGATGACTTCGTAAACACCCAGGCCCTCTTCAGCATAGTCATCAATTGTATTCTGAATATCTTCCCTAAATCTATAAAGAAACCGTGAACCCTCGTTAATGGCAAGGGCCGCATAATATCCCCAGATATGTCCCACAAGGGTGTTTACGATGGGAGCAAGATGCTCGCTTACAACGGGTACATGAAAAACATCCGCTGCATATGGATCAAACCTGTTTTCACCCTCGTCAGCAATTACAACCGGCGTGGCCTTATGGGCCTGGAATATGGCAGTATCCTTCACAATATCACCGATAACAGTACCCCTTGTCCCTGCGGCACATACAAAGATCAGCGGTTCAGACGAAAGATCAATATGTTTTTTATCTTCAACATAATCAGATGAAATCGTCTTGTAGCAGAGTTCACTCAACTTGATCCTGATTTCGTCTGCTGAAGCCTTGTTGGGTCCGCTGCCCACTGCGGCCCAGTGTGTCTTGCTTACAGCTAGCCTTTTGGCCGAGTCTTCGATCTTGCTGCGAATGGAAAGAATTTTATTCATATTATTGGGAAGCTCAAGAAACTGTTTTATTTCAGCTTCAACAAAATCATCATCCCTGCGTCCTTGCAGCCGGGCAATATAAAGACTCAAAATAGCTCCGGCAATGATCTGAGAATAAAAGGCCTTTGTTGAAGCCACCGACATTTCAATATCCCGTCCGCTGCTGGTGTATATGACTCCGTCAACCTTGAAGGTAATGTCTGAATCCCTCCTGTTAACAATGGCCATTGTATAGCCCCCCCGTTCTCTCACCATATCGATAGTGCGATTTGTGTCTGTTGTAGTGCCGGACTGGCTGATGGCAATCACAAGGGCGTCAGCCATACTGCCTGGGTCATCGCCGTCATCAAGTTTGAAGCCGCTGAGCTCAGATGCCTTAAGCGCGCTGACGTTAAACAAAGGATTGTCCAGGTAGTAATTCAAAATATCTGCACATACCAGGGCTGCTACACCGGCAGTCCCCTGTCCGATAAAAAAGATTCGTTTAATCTCTTTATTCAACATGGCCTTTTGTATGGTCTCAGGGAATTCCTTTGCGTCCAGTGTTATTACATATCGTTGTATTTCTTCTTCCTTGATTTTCCAGCGGTTAAGAAGGGTTTTTTCCACAGAAAGTGGAGATTCAGATATTTCCTTCAAAAAATAATGGGGAAAGTCCTGACGGTCTATGTCCCTTGATGTAATTTCTGCATGCTTTATATCCTTTTCCCCAAGTTCAATGGGAGTTTGATCGTAAAACATTGCTTTAATACTGCTTAACCCTCCGGTAGATTCCTGGTTTAATATAAAAATCTGCCCCTGGGTCTTTCCACTTTTACCTTCCACCTCTTTCTCCCCGTCCATTTTAAGAAAAACTGGGGTCTCTTCTACCAATCCATATACCTCGGAAGTGGGTATAAGGTGATCTTCAGCTATACCAACAAAGATGGCCTGGCCGCTCCCTTTCTGGGCAAGGAAAAACCTGCCTGGCGCCAAGTCGGTATGCATAGATATGGCATGTGATCCCTCAAAATCATTGACGGCCAGGCAGAATGCTTCTTCCACTTCATGGCCCTTCAGGATATATTTTTCAATCTGGAGCGGAATGATCTTTGTATCGGTGGTTATATCTTCATGAATAGAACCTCCTTGTCGTTCATATTCTTTTTTCAACTCCTGATAATTATCGATATCTCCGTTAAGACATACGTGGATTATGCCGCTTTTGGGGGTTGCGTTCCCCGCGGCATTGTTGTCAACAGGATGACAGTTCGGTTCGCTGATTGAACCCACCGAAGCCCAGCGGGTGTGGGCTAAAACCGTATGATACTGATGGGGGAATGAGACCAGTCTTTGAAGGATCTCATCGTTTTTGATCTGTTTTCGTAAAAAATTAATATTATCCCCAAGGCCGCCGATTTCTGCGGCAATCTTGTAAGTAATGGCAAGCGAAACAAGTTTCTGCCCGTTTTCATCTTTTGTCTCATTAATACTGATGCTGTTGTTGACAAGGACTTCTCCCGCTGCTCGCGCTTCCAACTGACCCAGAAGATTTGCGCCGCCGATGGTTTCTTTGAATCTTTTGAATTCAGCTTCATCAAAAACAAACATTAGGGAAATACCTGCTGAATCGCGGCCCCTTACCTCAAGACGATCGATACTGTTCAGTACGGCATTGATCTTTTTGTAAATTGTCACAGCGGGAAGGGCGGGGATTTCATCGGTCTTTCTTAGCAGATCTTTTATCTTTTTGATATTATCGGCAATCTCTGAGGTTAGGCTCCAGGCAATATCTTTTAACGTATCGATACGCCGAAACATCACGTCCACCGTATCGGATCTTAGATGCCCAACATCCTCAGACAGATTTCTTTCTTCATTGGCAACAACTACGGAAATGCGTTCGGCGATTTTATCAAGTTCTTTATGGATGCTTAAGTCATTAATAATTATATAAAAAAGCTCATCATTTTTTAAATCCCGGACTTCTTTCAACAAAGAGGCAATATTATCATCCCCGCCAATATAATTTTTGAGCAAGGAATCATCCTTTGAACCGCATTCGTTAAAGCCGTGGTTTTCGATCTTTTTGATCCTGCCATTCAAAGATGAAAGATTGACACTGCCAGCGGTTTTCTTTTTGTTTTTAAATGAAACAATCCCTATGAGACCGCAACTCAAGATGCTATCATGGCAAGGGAAAAATACTATTGAACGGTCTGGCACGCTGGCCATGTGCCTTCCAAAATAAAGATTTTGGATTAAGGGTTTGATTGTACGTACGGTAAAACGACAAATATTAGTTAGATATTTCATTGGTCTTCCTCAATTGGATTCTTTGATACAATTCAAGATTGTATATGCAGGATTTAGGTTAGGGGTGTTCCAGGTTTTACTTTTTTGTCCATGGTTGCCACAATGCATCCTTTGTCATCGGCTGTTGCCAATAACATGCCGTTGGACAGTATTCCCATCAATTTGGCAGTTTTTAAGTTCGCAACGATAATGACCTGCTTTCCCACAAGGTCTTCGGGTTTATAGCTTTCAGCAATGCCGGCCACAATCGTTCTCTTTTCACCCAGGTCGACTTCTAGTTTGAGAAGCTTTTTTGCCCTGGGAACTGACTCGGCATGAACAATGGTACCTGCCCGAAGATCAATTTTACTGAATGAATCAATGGTTATTTCGGGTTTGATTGCAGGTGTTGTAGACATTGAACCAGATATCTTCGGTGGAGCAATTTTGGCCTTGTTGAGATCGATCCTAGGAAAAAGCGTTATTGATTTCGGCAGGTTAGTGCCGGGTGATAATTTTTTCCAGGCTTTAAAGGCGTCAAGGTTATAAAACGGCTTTTTTGCGTCCAAACCTAGGTGGGTTTGCATAGTTGCCGCCGTGTCCGGCATTATGGGATAGATTAGGCCTGATATGATCCTGAGCCCTTCAAGGAGATTGTAAATCACAACTTCAAGCTGTTTTCTGTTCGATTTTTTCTTTGCCAGTTCCCAGGGTGCTGTAACATCAATATATTTGTTCAACTGATTGATGAAACTCCAGATGGCTATAATTGCCTTGTGAAAGGCAAATATTTCCATAGCCTTTTCGAATTCGGCAATGGCGATGGATGCCGCTGATTCAAGGCCGAGTTGAAGCTCCATTTCCACCTTTGTATCGATTTCCGGAACGACTCCTGAAAAATATTTGTGAACCATCGTCACAATCCTACTGAATAGATTCCCAAGATCGTTTGCCAAATCTGAATTAATGCGTTGTACCAGCGCTTCTTCGCTAAAGTTGGAATCAAGCCCGAAAACCATATCCCGCATCAAAAAATACCGGAATGCATCGAGACCGTAAACACTTTTGAGTTGAAGCGGTTCTACCACATTTCCGATGCTTTTGGACATTTTGCTTT
>JAZFVY010000105.1:0-2365 GCA_036447975.1 Desulfobacterales bacterium | reverse complement strand
CAGTCTCTTGTGCCTTCTGCCAGCCAAAGGCTGTTGAATAGATACCAATAAAACCCGGTTCAAATTCCGTTATTTCATTCAAAATGGCTTCATGGGTCATAAAGGCACCATTAAAAAACCGAACATCGTGTCCGGCCTTTAAAAGGTTCGAAGCTACATATAGTGTTCCCAGGGGCTGCCAATAATTGATCTGCGAACCTGCAGTTTTAGAAGGGAAAATATCTCCAGGCACCCATGAAGGTATTACCAAAGCACATCTCATGCGTTAGCACCTGCAAAGACCCGCGCCTTTGTATAATCTACACAAAAATCAGAGTTTCTTTTTATTATCTTTTCGGCTGCTTCTATACCAGACGCTATGGCCTGGTCCATATTGTGATATTTAAACATTCCTCCTCTACCTGTAATGTGCAAATTTTTAAATTTGCTCAAATAGACACATATTTTATCATAATGCTTTCTGTATCCCACTTCAAACAGCGGATATGCTTTGGGTACCCTTATTACAACATGGTCTATAACTTCTTCCCTTTTTATGAATTTTAACTTTTCCAAATTCCAAATCGTGTTATCTGCCAGTTCCTCGTCAACGGCGCACCAGGTTGCGTCACCACTGAAACAAAAATGTTCCGTGACAAGGAGCGTCTTACCTTCCGGGGCCATCTGGGGACTCCAGTTGGTGGGCTCGTGAATCCTGCCAAAAGGTATCTTTTGCTCAGGGATGTATATCCAATTCTGGTCTGTAACCCTTTCGCGGTTCAACATAATCGCTACGATCACCATATCTCTGAATTTTAATTTGTCAGCTGCTCTGAGAACATCCTCCGGCGGCTTAGGATCGAGCATCTGTACCAAGTTGTTTATCGGAATGCTGGATATTACCTCCGATCCTTCAAAAGTGGTGGAATGATGCCCATTAACAGCCTTGGCGGTCTCTATCTGAAAATTGTCGTGGCAGAGCCACTTAACCCTTACGTTGAGCAGAACGCTGTTTTTTTTGTCTATTTCGCCTCTAAGCCTTTCCGAAATCCTGCCAATCCCCTTGGAAGGATAGGTGAACGTATCGGCAAGGGTGGCAATCGCATTCCCGTTAGATCCAAAAAATGCATTCCTAACGGCAGTACCCAAGGACAAACCTTTAATGCGTTGTACCACCCACTCCATGCTTAACTTGCTGCATTCTATTCCCCAAACCTTCTCGCTGTATTCTTTGAAATAGATATTGAACATAGTGCGGCCAAATTGGCTCACGATCCAGTCCTCAAGGGAGACCATATTCGATACCCTGTATTGGCGCTTGATTCGCTCCAGAGCATAGTCGCAGATTGCTTTTAATGTCATGGGAACGCCCATGCTCGAAATAGCATTTAACGGCTTCAGAGGATAGTCAACGTATTTGTTTCTAAAAAGAATTTTGCTTTTGCGCGGCAGTTTCAGGAGTTCTCCATCCATCAGGTTTTGCAAAAACTCCTCGATTATTTTGTTCTTGGTAAAGAACCTGTGGCCTCCTAAATCAAACCGAAATCCACCGTGAACGATGGTTCTTGAAAGTCCTCCGACCGTGGCACCCTTTTCGAGCACTTTAACGCTCAGTCCTGCTTGGGTTAACACACTGCCGGCGGCAAGTCCTGCAAGCCCGCCGCCCATTATTAGGATTTCGTTTTTTGACCTGGCCAAGTTTTTCCTTCCCGGTTTTTACACGATGAAGTTCAGGGATGGCATTTAAAATCCGTCAGCATTTGATAGATTTAATTCAGAATGATATCAGTAAGTTAAAAAACAACGTACCGGTCACCTTTTTCTATCATCGCTACATTTTTTTCTTGGGTGGCGAAGTCTTTGGGCCCAAATCCGGGGACTTCGCCCTCAAGACCCAATGCCCGAAAGCTTACATCACACAGCGACATTTCTGCCTTGCCCACAAGTTGAGAAAAGTCTGGGCACTGGGTGAGGAGAACCCCTTTGCCGGTGAAAAATATAAGAACATCTTTGCCTTTTTCGTTGGCGGCATCGGTAAGATTGATGATGTAATCGAGATGCTTGTCCGAACTAACTAAAATGCCCAATGTTTCAGCCATAGATTTTACCCCGATTTATTTTATTTCCGATCCCAAAAAATCGGACCGCTATTGCTGGTAAGCCCTGATGCACCGGTGTCAAAACGTTCCGGTAAAAGAGGTATTACCCTAATTGAGCGAAAGTCGAGGATACCCCAGATCCAAGGCGTCCAAGGGTGAAGCCGTAGTAAGCTACTGCGAACCCGTGGCAACGCGGGAGATGGGGTGTCATCGGCTTTCCCGCAGAGGTAAACAAAAAGGGATTTCATCAATATTTTATATCTCATTTATAGAAGCGTTATGAAAAT
>JAZFVY010000104.1:0-4220 GCA_036447975.1 Desulfobacterales bacterium | reverse complement strand
GAGCTCCCCTATGGGGGGTGCCGCCTGTGTTATGTTCATGTCGAAGGCAGGGGCTTGGTGACCGCCTGTACACTGCCGGTACAAAACGGCATGAAGGTGCATACACAGACTCCGGAAGTCATACGGGTCCGGCGGACTACCTATAAATTGCTCATCGCCTACCATAACCTTGATTGCCGGGCCTGCTGGAAGAACAAAAAATGTGATCTGCAAAAACTTGCGGCCAAAGTCAAAGTCAAGCTGAAGCGGCCTGAAGACTTCAGGGGATTGCCCACGGAGTTTCTGCCCCTGGATACAACCAATCCCTACATCACCTATGATCCCATTCAGTGCATTATTTGCGGCAAATGTGTCTGGGTGTGCAGTCAGTTGCATGGAGAGCCGCTTTTAGACTTTGCCTATCGGGGAAATAAAACCAGACTGACCCTATCTCCAGACGCCTCATTGGTAGAGGAAAAGTGTCCTTCCTGTGGCCAATGTGCGGCCGTCTGCCCGACTGCTGCGTTGCGGCCCCAGGGCCCTTTAGCATTCGATGATCGTTCAGCTGAAGTCGGGTAAAGCCTTTACCGCCTTTGCCATATAGACGCAAGCCAGTCATTGATTAAAATCGGTAAGAAGCACGTCCACAACAACTTTTTGCCTCATAATATCCTCCTGTAGGGAGGCCCGTGTTTATGATTTCAAAATTGATTTTTTCCCGCTTTCTCCCAAGAACTCCCCGGGACAGCCCATGATCCCTTATATACGAGTTCACACGATTTGGAACCTGATTGCCCCTGGAGCGCCTTAAAGACGATAATTCCCCGACACCTCATTTATTTAGAGAAAGCAATTCAAGGGCTGCTGAGGATGAGACCGCTTTACCTTTTCTAAGCTCTTCTAAAATTTTTGGCAGCAGTTTTTTTACATCCTGGTTGTTATAAAACCGGTCTATGAGCCCTTCCTCAATCAGGTCCCACATCCAGGCAATAGCCTGCTTCCTGCGCCTTGCATCCAGTTCACCGGCGGCTCCAAGCTTTTCCCTGTGGTCTAAAAAGATTTTCCAGATTTTATCAATGCCATCCATTGTCATAGCACTGCAGGTGAGGACAGGCGGCGACCAGAAAGGTGATGAAGGGGATAAAACACTTAAGGCTGATTCGTAATCATTTTTTGCTTCTCTGGTCTTTACGACATTATCGCCATCTGCTTTGTTAATGGTAATCGCGTCAGCCAGCTCAATAATACCTTTTTTATTCCCTGAATTTCGTCTCCCGCTCCAGCATCCACGTAAATATCCCTCAGTTTAATTTGGAAAAAGGGCGCTAAATTACTTATCATTCAATAACCACCCAATTTTTACTTTTCGATTCCGACTCTAGCCTTTATGCCTTTCTTGTAATAATGCTTGACTTCTTTCATTTCGATAACCCGATCTGCATTTTCGATGATTCGTGGAGAGGCACCCCGTCCGGTTATGACAAGTTCCACATGGTCCGGTTTAGCTAACATTATACCAAGAAGATCCTGTGCAGAAAAAAGCCCGTCCTTTACGGCCACGTTTGCTTCGTCCAGGATAACAAGGTGATGTTCACCTGCTGAGAGGATATTCTTTACCCTTTTAAACCCCTTTTGGGCGGCTTTGATATCCTCAGGAGACGGTTTTCTATCGACAAACCGGCCGAGACCGTATTGCTCAACCGTGATAAGGTCGGAAAGCCGTCTCAGCGCTTTTATTTCACTATAATCACCCCTCTTGTTGAACTGAGCTATAAATACCTTGAGTCCGTCACCTGCGGCTTGTATTGATAGGCCTAAAGCTGCAGTAGTTTTTCCCTTTCCATTCCCTGTGTAAACTTGAATTGATCCCTTCATTCGTTTATCCTGCCTTTTTATTATGACTATACTTTAAACTATCTTATTCGAAGTTTTTGAATTATTTGCTAAGATGATAATTGTCAGGATACAATAGTCATGAGCCATTTATTCTTCGGATGTAGTTAGATGGTCATTCAATAGTCTTTTAATTTATCCTGCATTGCAGGGCCTTTTTTACTCAATGCCTAGATAGATTCTCCCTTGAAAACCTTGTTTCGCACCTTGATATTTACACAGAGCCGGCCGGCACTGTCAATTGCTTTTCCAAAATGTTTTCGATCATACACAGATCCCTTGAATCGAAGATATAAGCAATTGAAACAAAAAATGGGGGACTAATTACAAAAGAATGCGCCAGAATATGTATACAAAAGTATTCGTTTTAGTTAAAATATACGTATGTTGAGTTTTCGTAATAATGCTGAAAGTGATGACTTCTGCATTTAAAAAGGGGAGAATTTTAGCTTGATTTTATCCTGGTACTCTGCCTTGGACCTGGAAAAATTAATGCCCTAAAAATGCTTGATTTACAAACTAAATCTGCTATAAATTTAAATAAGTTGCAGTTGCAACATTAGGCAAACAATCGAGCATCCCGAATTACATATACGAAACACTTATCTCAACATCCTGATAACATCTATATTTTTTCATATTAGCAAGAAATCACAAGTTTGATTTCGTTTAGAATCATCATTTTTCGGTAATTGAAGGTTCAGACACGAAGTCTACACTTTTAACAAAAGCGTATTTTACCCTCGAAAAACTTCCAACTTGTGCAAAATTCAGGTAAACTATCAACAGAAAGGAAAGGAGAGCTTCATGGCAGATTTAATAGAAATTGAACAGATGCTGAATACGTACATTCGACCTTTAACGTTTATGGTAGCGATTAAGATGCTAAAATCAGAAGATGAAATACCCGAAAGGACCCGTCGCCCCTTTCAGCAGATGAAAAAAAAGGTGGCTATTTGCCAGGGGATCGGTATGGCCAGAAAATTGGGTTGGGCTGTCGCCATGGGTAAGGAGGACATGCAATGCTCTTTAGGAGCAGCTCCCTTTGGGTTTTTTAAGAACATTGACTTTTTCAATGAAGGAAACTTAGCAGCCGGCATGTTTACTGCTTCAAAAACGATTGGTAAAAAGGAGGAAGACCTTATTGACCGCTTTGATTATGGTATCTACAGCCATATTCTGGTGGCTCCCCTGTCTCGTACTGGCTTTGAACCGGATTTGCTCATGATTTATGGGAACCCGGCGCAAATTATGAGACTAATTCAAGGTGCTCTCTACAATGAGGGAGGCGCTATTCATTCGTCCTCTACAGGGAGACTGGGGTGTGCTGCAATTATTTCGGTGATGAAGAACAACAAATGCCGTTTTCTCGTACCCGGTAATGGAGATCGAATATTCGGTATGACTCAGGATTATGAAATGTCGTTTATGATTCCAAAGTCCAAGATAAATACGGTATTGGACGGTCTGACAAAGACCCATAAAAACGGAATACGCTATCCGATCACCAGCTTATTTAATTTTGAGGCCACTTTCCCCCCATCGTATCAGGAGCAGATGAAGATATGGCAAGAGGAAGGAGAATTATAAATGGAAACTTACACCGGCAAGCAGAGAGTTGCTGCGGCCTTTAAAAAGACATTTTCCGGTCAGCAAGTCCAGATTGATCGAATCGCTGCATATCCTATCATGGGCCATTGCAATGTCCAGCTAATTGGTGCCACCATCAGGGAGTTTCTGCTAGACCCCAAAATATTTATAAAGGCTCAAGTGGCTGCGTATGAACGTTACAAACCGGATATCATCGTCATCATGGGTGATCTGCTCATGGAAGTTGAAGCCATGGGCAATGAACTTAAATTCCCCGAGGATAGTATGTGTATATCCAAGAAGATTGCTCTTGAAGACAAAGGGAAGTTGAACAGCCTTAAACTTGCGGATCCCAAAAAAGACGGTCGTATGCCCAATTATCTGGAAGTCCTTACTGAAACCAAAAAGATCATCCCTGACTCCGCCGTCTCAGCCGTGATTGCAGGACCATGGACAATCGCCATAGGCCTCAGAGAAGCCAACCATCTACTACGGGATTCAATCAAGGATACGGATTATGTTCATGAGCTCATGGAGTTTTGTACCCAGATGTCCATCAAATTTGGAGAAGCTGTTTATCCCCTGAGAGTGGGGCTCAGCTATTCTGAAGCCCCTGCCTCGTGTAGCCTAATCTCTCCTAAAATATACCGGGAACTCATCTTTCCCTACCATAAGCGGATTGTAGATCATTTCAAGGAGAAAAAGGTAGGGACGGGGCTTCATATTTGTGGATTTGTAACTCCTATTATAGAAGATAT
>JAZFVY010000103.1:0-4908 GCA_036447975.1 Desulfobacterales bacterium | reverse complement strand
TTATTATATTAGTAGTAATTTAACTGGTAATGCAAATTTCATCATGGCATTAAGGGGGAATAGAATTCATGTTAAAAGACAAGAAGATCAGCATAATCGGAACAGGGAATATGGGGGAAGCCCTTGTCAGCGGGCTCATTTCTTCGGAATCAACCAACCCTGAACATATCATCTGCACGGATGTTCGAGACGATAAGATCAAATCCGTCAAAGATAAGTACGGGGTCGTTACAATGGAAAATAACATAGAGGCGGTGGAGGCATCGGAAATTGTTATCTATGCGGTTAAACCCCAGATCATCGCTTCAGTGTTGAGGGAAACAGCTTCATGCCTGGATATGTCCAAGCTTATCATTTCAATTGCAGCCGGTGTCCCTTTGACTGCAATAGAGTCCCTTCTCAAAAAAGAATTGCGCCTTATCCGGGTCATGCCTAACATCGCTGCATTTGTTAAGGAAAGTGCTTCGGTCCTTGCAGCCGGGCAAAATGCCACAAAGGATGACGTCAAACTGGCGATGGCCATCTTCGATTCCATGGGTAAAAGCATCTTTATTAAAGAGAATATTCTCATGGATGCCATCACAGGATTAAGCGGCAGTGGACCCGCCTACATATTTTTAATTGTCGATGCCCTGGCTGATGCCGGAGTTAAGGTAGGTCTATCAAGGGAGGATGCTCTTTTTTTATCTAACCAAACGGTATTGGGAGCCGCAAAATTATTGATAGAAACAAAAGAACATCCCGGAAGATTAAAGGATATGGTTACCTCTCCAGGTGGGACGGCAATTGCCGGCATTCATACCCTGGAAAAGGGCGGACTTCGAACAACCCTGATCAATGCCGTGGAGGTCGCCACAGAGCGTTCTAAGGAACTGGGAGAGATTATGATTAAAAACTTTTCAAACGAAGAGTTGAAACAAAAGTAACTTCTCAATAAGTTCTGGAGAATAGATGATAAAGTCGCCCCGCCCACTGATAATAAAATGTGGATCATCTCCTGATTAGTTGTAGCTAATTAAGGCAAGTCAAGTGAATAATCTTCAAGTGAGTCGGTGTGGTTCCAGAGGGTTCAAGGGGTCAAGGATTTAAGGATTCGAGTGAAACACTAATGAATTACAAAGAGTTGAATGTCTGGCAAAAGTCATACGAACTCTGTTTAAATATATATAGAATAACAGCAAAATTTCCAAATGAAGAAAGATACGGTTTAACTTCACAGATAAGAAGATCTTTTGTGTCTATTCCTTCTAATATTGCTAAAGGATATGGAAGAAAGACAACCGTTGATTACATTAGGATGCTTTACATTTTTTTATGGTTATGTTGGTTAACTGGAAACCCAGATATTACTAACCGGGGATTTAGTCTTCATTGAAAAAGGTGAATTGGGTACAGCAAAAAAAGACATAGCAGAAATCGAAAGAATGTTAAAAATCGCTGATAAGATCATTAGAAAACAAACACTTGAATCCTTGACCCCTGGAATCCTTGGACCCTCTTCTCCAACTAAATTGGAGAAGAAACTAAAATGTAAATTTTATCACCAGTGGACTCCAATAAATTCTTGAGAAGTTACAAACAAAAATCATAAGAGGTTGACATTATGACAGAAATCAAAATGGAAATGATTAAGACATTCGATTATGACAAACCTGCCATCGAAAAAGGTTATGCCAACCAAACACTCAGCATAGATATTTCTGATTCTGATATTTCAATAAAGCCGGTTACGGACAAAATGAAAGATGTCTTTATTGGCGGCAAAGGCTTTGATCTCTGGCTGCTCTGGAATGCAGTCAAAAGCACGACAAAATGGAATGATCCTGAGAACGCAATATGTATCGCCTCAGGCCCCATGGGAGGAACACCCATATATCCCGGTTCCGGGAAAAGCATAGTAACCACCATTTCTCCCTTAACGGGAACTGTGATAGACTCCAATGTGGGAGGATATTTTGGCCCTTATCTTAAGTTTTCCGGTTTTGATGCCATGGAAGTCAGTGGAAAAACAACACGAGATGTTATCATTTTTATTGATGGCATTGACGGGAATATTCAGATTTTAGAGACATTCGGATTGCCGGTGGAATCATATGATCTTTCAGCGATCTTAACCGAACACTTCGGCAAGGGGAAACCCCGCAATATTTCGGTGGTTTCCACAGGTCCCGGAGCCAAGAATACGCTGATCGGATGCTTGAACTTTACATGGTACGATCTGAAACGAAAGCGGGCCAGATATAAGCAGGCCGGACGCGGGGGAATCGGCAGCGTTTTTGCTGATAAAGGTATAAAAGCAATTGTGGCTCGCTGGGACACAGTTTCAGTTAACACAAATAATCCGGCAGATGTGTCCGAATTAAAAAAAGTCGGGAGAAAACATTCCCGGGAAATTGTCGAACTGGATCCAAAACAAAATGAAATGGCGAAAATCGGCACAACCCACCTTGTTTCAATTATGAATGACTTTGACCTGCTACCTGTCAATAATTTCCAGTACGGCCGGCATCCTGAAGCAGACAATCTCGGCCAGGAGGTTTACAGACGCATTTTTGACCCCGGCTATGACGGATGCTGGATGGGGTGTACTCTTGCCTGTGCACATGGTGTCAAAGACTTTGTTCCGCTCTCCGGACCCTATAAGGGAACCAAAGTTTTTGTAGATGGACCCGAATATGAAACTATTGCGGGCTGCGGCTCAAACCTGGGCATTTTTGACCCGCATGTTGTAGTTGAGATGAATTTTTACTGTGACACCTATGGTCTAGACACGATTTCAGTTGGCACTGCTACGGCCTTTGCCATGGAGTGCTTTGAGATGGGCTTGATTAATGAAAGTCATACTGGAGGAATGAACCTTTCATTCGGCAACCGTCTGTCAGCACTTGAGGTCCTTCATCAAATGGCCAGAGGAGAAGGTTTTGGCAAAGTTGTGGGGCGGGGCGTTCGCGAGATGAAAACAATTTTCGCCAGAGACTATGGCGCCGATCCCGACATAATGCAGGATATCGGTATGGAAGCAAAGGGGCTTGAATTCTCCGAGTATATCTCTAAAGAATCGCTTGCCCAGCAGGGCGGCTACGGCCTGGCACTTAAGGGCCCCCAACATGATGAGGCATGGCTGATTTTTCTCGATATGGTGCATAACTTTATGCCGACCTTTGAGCAAAAGGCCGAGGCGTTGCACTGGTTCCCCATGTTCCGAACATGGTTTGGTTTGTGCGGATTGTGCAAACTCCCCTGGAACGATGTTATACCTGAAGACAATAAGGACATGCCTGAGCCTGCAAAAGTCGTGAAGCACGTAGAGTGGTATGCAGAGTATTACAGGACGGTTACTGGAAAACAGACAAATCCTGACGGCATTATTAGGATGAGTGAAGCCGTATACAATTTCCAGCGCATCTTCAACCTGAAAATGGGCTTTGGGCAACGCGAGCATGACAATATACCCTACCGCGCAGCCGGCCCGGTCAAAGTTGTTGAATATGAATCACGACAAGAGCGTTACGACAAACAGCTTACTGAAAAACACAAAGTCGATATTACGGGCAAATCTACAGAAGAAAAAAATGCGATGCTGCGTAATGTCCGCGAAGAACTTTACGAAAAACTTAAGGATGCGGTATATGAACGCCGAGGATGGACCGACAACGGCATCCCGACGATGGAAACCGTAAAGCGGCTTGGGATTGACTTTCCCGGAGTTCTGAAATTACTCAAGGCCCACGGGGCCGAATAATGATCCGTGTCAATGGTAAAAAGGTCCCCTGGCGCGAGGGGATGACAGTTGCAGATCTGCTAAAGGTCTTGAGCGATTCAGACCACTATGTGGTTGTACGCATCAATGATAAGCATGTTTCCAGGCCTTTTTTTGAAAAAACCCTGATTCCTGACAATTCAGATGTGTTTCTGATTCCAATGATTGTGGGAGGATAATATAAAGAATCATGCTCTCCGAAACCATGTCATTTCCAGCAGCCTTTCTGGCAGGGCTTCTCTCTTTCTTTTCTCCGTGCATACTGCCGCTGATACCTGCATACTTTACCTTTATTACAGGTTTTTCCTTAGAACAACTTACCGAAGACTATAATGCGAAAATCAGGAAAAAAGTTGTTCTTTCAACCGTATTATTTGTTCTTGGTTTTTCATTTGTTTTCATCCTTTTGGGCGCCTCGGCCTCTTATTTTGGCGGCTTAATTTACGAATACAGGGAATATATCAGAATTATAGGCGGGATATTGATTATTCTACTTTTGTGTCCATTTAACAGGTGTGATCCGTATCCGCAGCCTTGATTCTGAAAAGCGGATACACATGGAAAAGAAGCCCTTACATTTTTTAGGAACATTTATTGTCGGTATGGCATTCGCGGCCGGGTGGAGCCCCTGTATAGGCCCCTTGTTAGGATCGATACTTATTATTGCCGGCAGCCAGGATACTGTCAGTCAGGGAGTTTTGCTTCTTAGTGTATACTCTGCAGGACTGGCCATTCCTTTTGTTATCATGTCGATTTTTATCAATTTCCTTCTAATATTTATCAAAAAAGCCTCCCGAGCTATAAAGTACGTTAACGCAGTGGCTGGTGTCCTGCTAATTGTTGTGGGGCTGTTTCTGGTGACCAACAAGCTATATGTTCTGGCAACTATTTCGAATGTCGGGAGGTAAATCTCTTGATCAGACGTATTGTGGTGGAAACGATGACCAATCCGCTCAATACCACAAGCAGAACAGCGATCCATATATACTGATTAGATTCTATATTTTCACGCGCTACCGAGATCCCTGCAAAACCAAACAGACAAACAAGGAACATGAAGACAATCAAAATCAGACATGCTGTTTCAGAGTCATACCAGGGAACGATAACTTTTCTAAAAAAAGGTTTTTTTTCGATAAGCATAACAA
>JAZFVY010000102.1:0-4547 GCA_036447975.1 Desulfobacterales bacterium | reverse complement strand
GTCACCTCAAGGGGTGAGTAGCCTTCGTAAAGATGAAAACGGCCCTGCATAACAATAACCTGCTTGCCCTGCATGCCGCCTAAAAGAAGCCTGCCAAGATGGCTTTCAACCGTTGAGGTTGGAAAATGAGGAATATCTTCGTATTCAAAGGATGCATATATCTCTAAAGATTCGGCGCTTTCTCCTAAACCGGTGCCGGTGAGAATGCCTATTTCAGGAAGTTTTTCAATACGATTCTTTAAAAATTCTGCTGTTTCGACTGTTTTTTGTCTGAAATTTTTCATAGTGAATGTCTCAAAGTATTATATAGACAGTCTATCAGCCTGTTGTCATTAATTTTTGAAAAATATACCTCAGCGTCCTCTACGCCTCCGCAGTTAAATACTTATCAAAGTTGACGGTATTGGGATATTAATTCAACGTTTCGTTGCCGTCAAGAAAATGAAAAAACAAGTTGCAAATTTATTGACATACTTTTTTACACCATATAATTAAACATTTTAGGTAAGATCAACAGTAATGGGAACTGATTTTTACAAAGTTATTATCCTATAATTGCTCTTTATTTTACTCTGGATCAATTGAATAATATGCCGAAGGAATATTGATGGCAACTGAAAAAGGTATTATAACAAAAGTCGATTCCACCACTGCATGGGTTACAACGACGAAAACCGGCGCCTGTGAGGGGTGAACTTCTAGGAGTTCCTGCTCGGTCTTGGGCGGTGGGAAGGAGATGGAGGTGGAAGCGATAAATAATGCTGGAGCCAAGGTCGGCCAAATGGTTGTACTTAGCTTTGATACGTCTCCTTTGTTAAAAGCTGCTTTTCTCCTTTACGTGGTGCCGATTCTGTTCTTAATGGTCGGCGCTGTCATAGGAGATAAAATGGCGCCTCTGTTTAACTTCGATGTGTCAACCTTTTCGTTAATTACCGGGCTTTTGTTTTTCGGACTTGCAATAATATTTGTTAAGTCAAAGGGAAACAAGTTGGCCAAAAAGGACAAATACCGGCCCAAAATCATCAAAATATTAAGCCAGCCGTAACAAGACCTTATATTTCAGGCTTATCCAGGATAGATTATTCGATACCTTTGCAAAACGTCCCCTTTTGCCCAATTTCTGCATCAGACTCAGATTTTGCACGAAGTGAAGCTTTAGCTTTATCCTCGAAATACTCAATGTATTCCTGTGGTTAAAATCTTCGCCTTCCTTGAACTTGAACAAAATTGAACATTTTTCAAAGGTCTCTATTCTTGGCTTTCTCTTAGAATAAGTGCTCCTACCGGACAGATATCGACACAGACAACACATTTTTCACAAGCAAGCGATGATACATCATTTTTACCATAGGAACTGATTACCGTATCAAATCCTCGTTTGGCAAAGGTCAGAACAGATTGGCCGTGCTGTTCCCGGCAGACATGAATACACTTTCCGCACAAAACACATCTATTGGGATAGTAATCTAAACAAGGGTGATCCTGGTGAATATCCGGTTCTTTTAGGTGTATTTCCAAGTGCTTGGGTTTCAAACCGACCGTTAGAAATTTGGCAAGTCGCTGTAATTCACATTTTTTATTGGCCTGACAAGGCTTACAGTCCACATGGTGGACCGACAGGAGAAGACGAAGGGCCGCCTGCTGCAATCGTCTTACAGACAGGGTGTCTGTTTTGACGACCATGTCATCTTTGACCTTAACGGTACATGACGTTATTGGTTTTTCCTCTCCCTCGATTTCAACAAAACACATTCTGCATGAAGCCGGAGGATCGTTCATGCTTTCAAGGTAACATAGGTTTGGAATGTAGATGCCGTTGTCAAGGCAGGCCTGAAGCAGAGTGGTCCCTTCTTTGACTTCAATTTCCTTATTGTCCACCAGGAGTTTAGGCATAGTTAATAATCCTCATCACTTCTTTTCCGGAGCCCGCTCAACAACGGGGACCAGATCCGGAGGAGATACCTTTCTGACGGCATCATATTCAGGCGGGCAGGCCACAACGCATTCACCACACTTTACACAGAGTTCCTGATCAACCCCCTTCTTTCGATTACTGGTGGTAAACACAGCTTCAACCGGGCAACATGTGGCACAGGCGTCGCAGCCGCGGGCGCATAGATCTAAATCAAAATAATAGGCAATCAAAGGCCGGCACATCAGTGCCGGGCAGCGCTTTTCTTTAACATGGGCCTCATATTCATCCCTGAAGTACTCAAGGGAAGTGAGTACCGGGTTCGGGGCGGTTTTTCCCAGGCCGCAAAGGGAACCTGTTTTAATATCTTCACTCAGACTTTCCAACATTTCCAGATCATTGTCTTGACCTTCGCCTTTGGTTAAGCGTTCCAGTATCCTGAGTAAATGATGGGTCCCTATTCTGCAAAAGGTGCATTTGCCGCAAGATTCCTTCTGGGTGAAATCAAGAAAATATTTAGCGACATCGACCATACAGGTATCCTCATCCATCACTACCATTCCGCCGGAACCCATCATCGCCCCTGCTTCTGTTAGAGAGTCAAAATCGATGGGGGTGTCCAGAAAATCCGCAGGCAGGCACCCTCCGGAAGGTCCCCCGATCTGAACGGCCCTGAATTTCTTTTTATTCAGAATCCCGCCGCATATATCGAAGATAAGGGTCCGCAATGTAACGCCCATGGGGATTTCTACCAGACCGGCATGAACAACATTTCCGACTACAGAGAAAATAGCGGTTCCGGGACTGTTTTCCGTACCTATTCCTCTGAACCATGTAGCGCCATTTTCCAGAATGGATGGAACTGTGGCCAGGGTTTTAACGTTGTTGATAACCGTGGGAAGGCCCCAGAGACCTTTTTCAACAGGATAAGGCGGGCGATGCCGGGGCATACCTCTGTATCCTTCAATTGATCGGATCAGGGCTGTTTCCTCTCCACAAACAAAGGCTCCCGATCCCTGAAACACGTCAATTTCCAAATCAAACGTGGTGCCCAGGATGCCTTTACCCAGAAGCCCCAGTTCCTTTGCCTGCTGGATGGCTTTGGTTACTATCTTCACTGCTAGTGGATATTCCGCCCTGACATACACAATGGCTTTGTTAGCACCTACGGCATGGGCGCAGATGGCCATGCCTTCAAGGACCTGATGCGGATTGCTCTCCAGTATAGTTCGGTCCATGTATGCGCCCGGGTCCCCTTCATCAGCATTGCAAATCACCATTTTAATCTGACCTTCTGCACGCATTGCCAATTCCCACTTTTTGCCGGTGGGGAACCCGGCGCCGCCTCTGCCTCTCAGGCCGGAATTCCGGACTTCCCTGATGATTTTATCGGGTGTGAGTTTAAGCACCTTCACAAGCGCAGAATACCCGCCTTCGGCAATGTAGTCATATATATCTTCGGGATCGATATAGCCGCATTTTTCCATAACAACCCGTTTTTCCTGATTGAACCTGGAAAATTCCATGACCGAAGGAATCAGATCGTTTTCAACCGTGGCGCCGAGCACATGCTCAAAACGGGGGTCTCCCTCTTCCAAGAAGAGCTTTGCCAGCATTTGGGCCTTGCCCGCGGTTACTTCGTGATAAAAAATGGGCGGGAATCCGGAATCTGGATGATCAATGATAACAATAGGCTCGGCATAGCAATGACCGATACACCCTACGGGATGGATTAGAGCTTCAATGTTGCGTTCAGCAAGGGTTTCTTCGAATGCCTTTTTAGTCTCCAGGGCTCCTGAGGCAATGCCGCATGTCGCCATGCCGATATGAATTTTTGGGACCTGAGCCTCCCTGAATGCTTTCCGGCGCCTCTTGGCCTCTTCGCGGATGGGGCGGAATACCTGATCTAATTTTTCATTATTGGACGGGCTCATTTTTTTGTTTTTTTCTTTCTGCCATCTCTTTTTCTATTTCAATCCGCATGAGAAGTCCTTCCACCTTGCTGGGGGCCATGTTGCCATGGAGGGTCTCACCAATAATAGCCACAGGAGCCAGGGCACAGCATCCGACACAGGCGACCCTTTCAATACTGAATTCTCTGTCGGGTGTGGTTTCACCTTCGGATATTTCAAGCTTCCGTTCAAAGTTTTCAAGGATAATATCACCTGCCCTGACGTGGCAGGCCGTACCCAGACAAACCTTAATCGGATGTTTGCCCGGTGGATGAAATCGGAACTGGTTATAAAATGTTGCAACGCCATAAACCTCGCATTCGAGAATTCCGAGGTGTTCCGCCACCATTTTTAGGGTTTCCGGGGGGAGATAGGCTATCTTTTCCTGGATCATCTGTAGAATGGGGATTAAATTGCCTCTTTGTTTTTCAAAAGTCGAAAGTTTTGAGACAATATTCTTAAGTGCGGCTTGTTCTTCATCTGTTAATTCTTGATTCATAGAGCAATTTTTTCTCAGACACCGAGCTTATCTTTCAGTATTTCATTTACGATTTTCGGATTAGCCTTACCTTTGGTCTCCTTCATAACCTGGCCCACGAAAAAGCCCAAGAGCTTGGTTTTTCCGTTTTTATATTCTTCAACTTCCTTTGGGCAACGAGAAATCACCGCTGATACAACTTCGT
>JAZFVY010000101.1:0-2369 GCA_036447975.1 Desulfobacterales bacterium | reverse complement strand
ATCTGCCGGAGCTACGGGGCAGGCGGGGTAAACATGGCACAAAGCGCAGAGCGCATGGCGCAGAGAGCCCAGTTAAATGGTCTTCGAATAAACTATTAGGAAGCCACAAGTTCATTCGAATCCTTTTTTATTATCTCAGGTGATATCGAAAAAGTGACTTCATCAAAGGATATAAATTTGGATGCATCAATTATTTCTATCTCCAAAGGTAATCCTTTTTTGTCCAAATGCAGAATAACTCCTTCTTTTAAGTCTATTGAATCATGAGGTAATCCTGCACGCAACTCAATCATACAAATATCTGCGTCAGTTGAGTATTTTATTTTCATATATCAAGCCCCCTTGAAAATATCTTTTTGAGTATGGGAAATATACAGAAATTAGAACCGGCAAATTATTATCATACTCGTAAACAGCTCGCAATACATGTTCTCCAAATATTTTGTGTGCGATGAACCTTTTGAAATGACCCACTAAAACTTCATCAGGAAAGAACAGGGTCTCGGCGATCTGTTCTAAGCTTAGTTGCCATTTATTAGCCCTCTCAAGAGCGTGAAATAAAAACAGTACATCCATTGACTGATCATTTACCTGGAAAGTATATAATTTCCCCTTAGTGTGTAAATCTTCCTTAAGTATTATTATTCTCAAGAAATTTTCTCCTATTTAAAAAAACAAAGGGGACAAGTCCATGTGAAATCGGCCTTGCCGTCACTTCGGTCCCGGTGAAACAAAAGAAAACACATGGTTTCACTGGATAAAAATTTCACCCAATACGATAGTAAACTACCTACAGGGCAGGCGGGGCAAGCAGGATTTACAGGATCTATAGGATCCTTTTTTCATCACTTTCCGGATGAAAGTTAGAAAGAACAATCCATCTGCGATGAATAATTTTTAACCTTCTATCCTGGATGAAAAAACTCAAGGCTTAAGGCAGAAAAAAATCAAAGCTGAATGCTGTGGGCTGAATTGATATTCGTTAAGACGGCTTGCGAACACGGAATTTCTTGCTTAACGCAATGACAATAGCGCCAGATTCCAATTCCTGGCTATGGCGATCCAACACATCATGTAGAAGCGCCTTTCTCTCCGACCGTGGCAGATTTTCCAGACGTAAAACACCACAATGTGACTTCCCTTGCCGCCAGATCATTTCCTCAAAATCATTGTCTGTGGTAACAATAATCCTACTTTCCCTCAAAGCCCAACTCAAGATGTCATCATCACTCATTCTTGGATCCTTCTCACCAACCTCGACCACATCATGCCCCAGGTGAATCAACCAACGAGCTAAGGACCCACTCGCATTGACATCTAATAAGAAATTCATAACATTTTATTATCCACTTGATCGATTATTGGGCTGAGACTCGATCAAAAATATCCTCTTTTGCTACCATATGATGGGCATAGAGTAATGCGGCCCGTAGATCATCTGGTTCGAGTTCGGGATAGTCTTCCAAGATCTCTTGATCAGTAGCTCCTTTGGCTAGTAATTCCAATATCATTTCAACAGATATACGCAAACCACGAATGAGAGGCTTCCCACAAAGAACATCCTTATTAAAGGTGATACGTTTCAGCAAATCTTCCATATTTTCCCTCCAAAATGAAATAAACAAGAGTACTGGGCGATAAGTTGTGCAGGTTTGGTTAATCATCCATTTACACAGTTACTTTTTATCATAACGCCGTTTCCCTTTGCAACACAAACCACGAATGTAATGATTTTTTTTGACTTCCGGTACGTCCATTAAATTATAAGTTTCTCTATGTCGGTCGAATGGTCGAATCGTCAAATCGTCAAGTAGAAAGCGCACTGCGCTTTCAAGACAAAGGGGTCAAGTCCATTCTTGAAAGATTAATTTCCTTTTCTGTTTTATTGATCTTCCTTTTAAGCTCTTATCCATCTCTATCTTTAGCCCGCATTTCATTGGGTAAACAGAGCGCCTTTAAATTGTGAATAGTAAATCGTGAATAGTGAATGGTGAAAGCAGTAAATCGTGAATAGTGAACGATGAAAGTAGCAAAACGTTATTTGTGGATCATCTTCCGATTAGTTGTAGCTAATAAAGGCAAGTCAGGTGAATAATCTTCCAAGTGAGAGACCTTTGAATTTCTCACTTTTTTCAAATCTGTATCTAATAATAACAGGAAGTTACAAGTTTGAATCGTTCAAAAATAGCAATTATTCAAAGCTCTCAATAGTGGCGGCCTCAAAGCCAAGGATGCCGAGGAGAGAAAAAACTCCTAAAATAATATGGTCCTACGAGCTCCGCTATTTCCCGACATCTACTCCAACCTGTTGCAGGGCGAAACGTGTGGATTTAGCTTGTTACTTGTAGGGCTTCCTGAGCCTCACGGGG
>JAZFVY010000100.1:0-3944 GCA_036447975.1 Desulfobacterales bacterium | reverse complement strand
GTATCCTTGTCCCCAGTTGGCGCACCAGAATATTGCCGGCTTTTACTGTCTGCCCGCCAAATCGTTTTACGCCCCGTCGTTGCGCATTACTGTCACGGCCGTTCTTGGAACTGCCTGCTGCTTTTTTATGAGCCATTATATAAACTCCTTAATTTTGATGGCTTCGTAAAAAGTCCAACTTCTGCGTTGCGCTTCATTTCGTTGTCATTGAGGCGTACGCTAAGCACGCACCCTTCGGGTACCCCGTTAGCGGTATGACGCAAAATTCGCGCGCCTTGAATTTGGAGCTTTTTACTTTGCCATCGCAATATTGACTTTTTACGAAATCGTCAATTTTAAGCTTCAATACTATCAATCTTGATTTCAGTGTACTGTTGACGATGTCCCAGCTTGCGGCGATATCTTTTTCGCCGTTTGTACTTAAAAACGACAATCTTTTTGCCCTTGCCCTGTTCCACGATATGGCCCTTGACCGCCACATTATCGAGAACCGGACGTCCGATATTGACATTTTCACCGTCTGAAAACATGAGGACTTTGTCTAACGATACAGGGCTGCCGATTTCTCCCGGGATTTTTTCGACCCTCAAGACATCACCCTTTTGAATTTTATATTGTTTTCCGCCCGTATTAACGATAACGTACATTAATTTGATTCTCCTATCTATTATTAATTTTCATTTAATAAATTTACTATTTTGAATCTATCCTGCAATATTGTCAAGAAAAAATTGTATTTATTCATTATATAAAAAATGAGGAGGCCCTTTTGGAAGCATCTCTGAGTCATCCGGGCATACACTGGGATAAAGTGCTCAACACATCTTCCGAGTACAAACTGATTGGGGAAGAACCGCTGTTGATACAAGTTGAAGGGAAGCCGTATTCTGTTGTCATGCGGACTCCTGGTGATGAATTAGCCAATGTTGCTGGTTTCTGTCTTGCCGAAGGCATTGTGGACACCCCTGATGATATCCAGATTCTGGCTCATTGTGAAAGCATTGACTCCAATGTGGTAGCCGTTACCCTGGAAGAAGCCCGGAAAGCCAAAATATCTGATCTTCTGAAAAGACGCGGCTTTATCAGTCAGACCAGTTGCGGCATTTGTGGCAAGGAGATTGTCAATGATCTTTATCAGATCATCCATCCGCTGACCGATGACACTCAAATCGGTGCCAAGGCAGCGTTGGGCTGCCTTGAAAATCTTTCTCGTCATCAGCCCATGTATAAAAAGACCCGCGCATCCCATGCCGCTGCCCTCTATACACCGGATCTCGAGCTTTTATCGGTTGCCGAAGATGTTGGGCGCCACAATGCCCTTGATAAGGCCATCGGAAAACTTTTTCTGGAAGGAAAACTTGAAAAGGCTTTGCTCTTGATCCTTTCGTCTCGCATCAGCTACGAACTGGTTCAGAAGGCTGCTCGTGCTCGTATTCCGATTATATTAGCCATCTCGCGCCCCACCTCCATGGCCGTGGAACTGGCGTCCAAACTCAATATGACCCTGGCAAGTTTTGCCGAAGGTTCCGGGTTATACATTTTCTGCGGAGAGCATCGTTTGAAAAGGTGATGAAGTGGCTCCTTTTTCAAGTCAATTTAGGTCGACTTGGATAAAATCACTTGCCAAAAATCACTTTGGCATTCTATTTTTGCCTGAATTTCTCATGAAGAATTTATCTCGGATTTTGCTATAGCAATTAAATATTAGAATATTAATTAGTTAAGCAGGTATAAACAAATAGTTTGCAGAAACACTTTGATGGTTATAATTTTTAAGAGAAATTCTTCATGAGAAATCCAGGTTAGTGGGAACCAGGGAAAAAAACTATGACCAACAATATTTCATCATTTCACGACGAACTGAAAAAAAGCGCTATAGATCTTGGGGCGGATAATGCAAAAGTAATATCTACGAGCGTCATTTCGATCCAGGATGAAATTGTCGAGTTGTGCAAGGAACCGCTTTGTGAAAGTTACGGCGAAAGCATCAACTGTCCACCCCACACCATAACGCCCCGGGAATTCAGAGAAAATATCCGGGACTATCAAAAGGCTGTAATTTTTAAAATTGATGTGGATCCTGAAATTCTCCTTTGAGACAAACGGTTTGAAGCCTTCAGAACCATTTATGAAATTGCCGCTCAATTGGAAACCCTATCATTAAATGCGGGCTATTTTCTTTCAAAAGGATTTACAGCCGGATCTTGTAAACCCGTCTTTTGCAGTGAATATGAATGTCAGGCATTAATTGACGTCTCCTCCTGCCGATACTCGGATCTTGCCCGTCCATCCATGGAGGCACTCGGAATAAACGTCTTCAAATTAATTAAGGATGTGGGTTGGGACATTAACCCAATAACCAGAGAGAGTGAACCGGAATCCGTTCAAAGCGGTTTGCTGGCGGGTTTGATCCTTGTGGCATGAGAAATTGAGACCTTGGTCTCAAATTCGGTTAAGGCCTTGCAGCGTTTTTCGATGCTCCTGCGGGCTTGCCCATTCGTTGCAAACATATTTGAAGGTTATGGCCTGCCCCCGAGTGGTCCGGGTTGATCCGCAGAGCCTCAGAAAAATGTTTGACAGCCTCCGTGAGCCTTCCCCGCTCCATTAGAGCAACTCCCAGGTTATAGTGTGTGACTGCAAAGCCAGGTTTAATCCGTAGTGCCTCAGAAAAATGATTGATGGCCTCATTGAGTTTTCCCTGGCGAGCGAGAGCAGTCCCCAGGTTATTACGTGCCTCTGCGTAGTCCGGATCGATCCGCAGTGCCTCAGAAAAATGTCTGATGGCCTCATTGAGACTGTCCAGCTCCTTTAGGGCAGTTCCCATGTTGTTGTGCGCCTTTGCATAGTCCGGTTTAATTCGCAGTGCCTCAGAAAAATGTCTGATGGCCTCATCGAGCTTCCCCCGGCGAGCTAGAGCGGTCCCCAGGTTGTTATGTGCTTCTGGATAGTCGGGTTTAATCCGCAGCGCTACTGAAAAATGTCTGATGGCCTTTTTGTGTCTTTCCTGGCGTTCCAGAGCAACTCCCAAGTTATAGTGAGCATCCGCAAAGTTAGGTTTGATCCGCAAAGCCTTGAAAAAATGGCCGACAGCTTCCTTGAGTTTTCCCTGTCGTGCAAGGGAAGTCCCCAGGTTATTGTGTGCTTCTGCATAATCGGGTCTGATCCGCAGTGCTTCGGAAAAATGGCTAATGGCTTCCTTAAGACTACCTTGCTCCTTTAGAGCAGTTCCAAGGTTAATGTGTGCTATCGCATAATCTGGCTTGATCCGCAGCGCCTCAGAAAAATGGCTGACAGCCTCCGTGAACCTTTCCTGCTCCATTAGTACAACTCCCAGGTTGAGATGCGCCCTGTGGCTTTGCGGGCTTTTGGACACGGCATCAGACCAGAGCGGTATAGAATTCTGCCACACTCTGTTCCTCACATACGTAGCCGTACAAAGGGATATAATAATAACAGCAGAAACAACTATAGCCCATAATCGTTTCTTTGATAAAAAGTGAAACAGGAGGCAGCTTACAATAAGAGCAAAGCCAAACATGGGAAGATAAAGCCGGTGTTCATATATCAATTCCAGCCCGATAACAGAGGACTCAATGACCAAATTTATAATAAACCAGAGAATACAAAAAGAGATCAGCCGTTGCCTCCTGGCAATATAAAATGCCAGACCGATAAGACCGACAATAATTAAAAAAGATAAAAGGGTTGTTATCGGCTCCGATAATGAACTGGAGGTTGTGATGTGGTGGAGAAGGTTGAGTCTTGATGGATAAGGATAAAACAACAGGCTGATGTAAAGGACAACAATCCTAAACTGGGTTAGCACCCGTTCCGTCATGGTAAAATCCCGGTTTGCATAGGCTGCAAGAATCTTGTCAAAGGGGCTCCATCCCAGATAGATAAGGACCACCAAGCCTAAAACAGCAAACAGCCCAAAGAAGTAC
>JAZFVY010000099.1:0-3062 GCA_036447975.1 Desulfobacterales bacterium | reverse complement strand
TCATTAACCGGAAAGATATCATCAAAAAAGCCAGAGAACTGTTGCCTGTTCCTCTTTTCCTTAAAAAGATTTAAACTTTATCAAGAAATTTACGGCAAATTTTGGTTAAACTTATAAATTATTCTGTTTTAACTACATCACTGCATAAGGTGCTGTCAAGTTTTTGTGGCAAAATCCTATTTATACGATATACCTTTAACCTGAATTTTTCACATAAATTAGCAAAAAATTAGAAAACGTAACTTCTCAATAAGTTCTGGCAAAGCTAAAATATGAGCAAGTTTCTGATTAAATTATTTACAAAGTTGTTTGCGAAAATTTTTAGCCAAAGGATACACCCATATCGATTTTATGGGAAGCTGAGGATTATTAGCAATACCAAGTCTTCCAATTCCTTTGGTCTGGCCTAAACATATCCAGTTTGCCGCTTTGTAACAAGTGCCGTAAAAACGAGGCGTTTCAACAAAGGTTTCTGCCATGACTGGAGAATATTTATAACGGTAAAACCAGTCATCTGCAATTCTTTTTTTCGTCATGCTCAAAATACGCGATGCCAGATTTGGAGAATGAACCCATGGCAAGATAAGAAAACGGGAATTATTGATCACAAGATGAAGATTTTTCTTACGTTGTGAATCACTCCAACCAATAAACCGATCTCTGGGGGCTGTTTTCCAGACGGCTGCTCTGAACCAGAGAAGAGCTGTCACTTCTCCTGCAAATCGGACAAAATAGCGGATTTGATCTCCGGGCATGGGAGCATAGCCGAGATAGTGATAACGTTGGATATACTCATTCCAAAGTAATGAATCACGTTTTTCAAACACCGGATATACACGCAAGTCATCAAAATCCGAAGAGTAAATTTTCAAAGGGGTAGGTCTGGGGTCAGCAGTTGCGGTCCTGCGAAGGTAGGCTTTGCCGTTGTTATTTCCGTTTCGAGGGGGAGGAAGTTTAATAAGACTATCATCCTGCATGCGCAGCATGGCCACCCGACAGCTCATGTCTTTTAGCCGGCCATCCTGCCGGTACCAATGCAGGAGTTCGCAAACACGCCGGGACAAAGCCGCGCGGCTATCTCCGGGATTAATTGCAATCAGACGTTGAATGCCTGCTAACTCGGTAGTGCTGAAAATTCGTCCGCAATAACGCATACAAATATTGATTAACCGGGTGAAGCATTGGCTCTATAACGAATACAATCGCTTAGTTGAGGAATAGTGTTACTGCCGGAGAGCCGATCTTTGAGATAATCCCAAAAGGATATCCCCAGCTTACGACAGGTCTTCTTGAGGCTTGAGAAGGTATCTCGACATCTGCGTCCGACCTCACTTCGAGTTCCCCCGCTAATTTTCTTTTTTTTGACATATCCCCGAATATCATTTTCGCTTAAATTGTTGTGCAGGGGTATTTCAGGACGTTGCAAGACCAGCAAAAGCTCGGATTTGTTTTTATATATTCCTTGAAGCGCGAGGTTTAAACTGGCAAAGCATGTACGGGTAGTAAACAGTTGATCGAATTGTTCCTCAAGTTCTTTTTTAAACGTTGGACATGGATTTTCTTTATACAACTTGAGGTCGGAATAAAAATTCCAGAGTCGATTCTGGATATCAACCAATGCCTGACGTTGCTGCTCATTAAAACCAACCAGTTTGTTTATAGTACGTTCGGCATGGATCCAACACAGGGCGTGTAAAAAAATATTGAATTGCCCTGCATCATCACTGATTATTACCATTGTCGGATTGAAGCCATGTTCAAGTACACTTCCTATAAGA
The DNA here is from genome assembly GCA_036447975.1 of Desulfobacterales bacterium. Classification (GTDB taxonomy): domain Bacteria; phylum Desulfobacterota; class Desulfobacteria; order Desulfobacterales; family UBA11574; genus JAUVVL01. Next base: position 1,284 of record JAZFVY010000099.1, on the reverse strand, counting down.
GCGCCTTCGGTTGCAATCTGGATGTGCCTTTTTTTAACAATTTTTAAGGCCTTCAGGACAGAGCTCCATTCCTGCTCATCCTGAAAACTTTTTAGCTTAAGTTCAGTTAGAGGTTGAATGACTTTTTTGGGTAGCTTTTGAGCCTGCATATATTCAAAGGCTTCCTCGTTAAGTACATAATCGGTATGTTTTCCACGCAGCAAGGTTAAAAAATTAATCCGGCTTTTGCTTTGGGTGCTCTCAAACCAGGCAAACAACTCATTACCAATGTGGGTGCAGTATCCATTTTGACCTTGATGCCGGGCTCCTGTATCATCTACATGAACATAATCAGAGACTTCGAGTCCGGCAGTAAGAATTTCATCTTTTTCAGCATGAAAGATATCTTTGTTTTCGTTAATAATTCGATTGACTTGACCGGATGAAATGTCGATGCCGAACTCCAGGAGTTGTTCAAAGATCAAAGGTTGCGTGACATCGGCATGATAATACTGGTGCAGGATATACCTGACCAGATTGATGTTATAGTGTCCCTTGATATGTTTTGGAAGCTTGCCTGTAATATACTCTCCTGATGGGGTTTGCCATCGTTGCATGCGAAAACGAATATTGTATGGTTTGATCACAAGGTCTTGAATAATGTAATCGTCATAGCCCTTAAATCGGCTCCCTTCGGGAATATTTTCCGGAGGAATGGAAATGGTATCGTGAATTTTGAGGTGACGGTTCTTCTTTCTTTTTTTTGATCCCGGCCGTTTTTTTGGTTTTTTGCCGTTATTACTACTGCCGTTGTTATTGCCGGAACCTTTTTCAAGATTTGAGGGCTTAATATCAGGTTTGGGCTTTTCCCCTTTTAATCTTGCAATCTCGTCCTTGAGGGCTTGAATAATTTCATTTTTTAATGCCAGTTGTTCTTTTTGAAAAGAACAAGTCTCAAGTATTTCGTTGACTAAAGGAGTTCGCTCCTTTTCAGGGATTTCAGGTAAATCTGGAATCTTCTTGTTGAATAAGCTCATGGAAAAGACTATGCCATAAAAACACTCCTGTGTCTATAGAAAAGCAAAAATAAATAAAATAATTTATATGTTGCCAGAGGTTATTGAGAAGTTACGACGAATTTTCAATAAAGCAAAGTGAAATAAATCATATAACATGCGGATCAGCTCTAATCCAAAAACCTTGTGGTAGAATAGGGGACGTATTCAACTATTAAACTTGATTCGCCGTCGAGGAAACATGGGGCACTCAAACAAGATCGATGAAAAAAAATCTTTATTAATCGAG
>JAZFVY010000098.1:0-2488 GCA_036447975.1 Desulfobacterales bacterium | reverse complement strand
CAATTTTGTTCAAGTTCAAGGAAGGCGAAAATTTTAACCACAGGAATACATTGAGTATTTTGAGGATTAAAATTTGAGCCTGACACAGAAATTGGGCAAAAGGGGGCGTTTTGCAAAGGTCTCAATTCATCATTCTGGCAATAACAATTATAATTGGTGTGATATGAAATTTATCAAATTCTCAAGTTTTTCCGCTATCCTTATTTTTGTCGTGTCAGGCTGTGCCACTGTTACGCCACCCCCAGCCCAAGTTGAAGCTCCGGTCTCCCGCCTGGAACAGCAGAAAGCACAAAAAGAACTCAGCATTCCAAAATTAAAGACCTACAAACGAAAAATAGCAGTCGGCCGGTTTACCAACGAAACCAGATATGGCAGGCCTCTTCTGCGCGACGGCGACCTTGATCCACTGGGCAAGCAGGCTTCCGACATGCTTATGAGCCGGCTCATTGCATCAGGGAGATTTATAGTTCTTGAGCGTCCCGATCTGTCAAAAATAAAGCGTGAACAAACAATCGTGAAGGATTTTAACCTTGTTGGGAGCGATACCCTTGTCATGGGCTCAGTAACCGAGTTCGGCCGTTTTCATGCCGGCAAGAAAGGGTTTCTGAGTAAGACAAAAAAACAGATCGCCCGGGCCAAAGTCGAGATTCGCCTGGTTGACGTACATAACGGACATGCTTTTTTCTCGGCAACCGGCAGTGGTGAATCCGATACCGAATCAGGGGAAATCGCCGGATTCGGCAGCTCCGCAGACTATGATGCAACGTTGAACGACCGTGCCATCGCCGCAGCTGTTTCGGATGTGCTGAATGACATTGTATCAAAGTTGGAGGAGCGGCCGTGGCGGACTGATATTCTTCAAATCGAAAACAACCAGGTCTTTATCAGCGGTGGAAAACGCCAGGGTATTAAGATCGGTGATGTTCTTTCTGTCATGCTAGAAGGCAAGAAAGTAAAGAGCAAGCAGACCGGATTCGAGATTACCTTGCCTCCAAAAAAATTGGGTGAGCTCCGTGTTGTCAGTCAATTTGGCGACTCTGAGGCAAATGAAGGCTCGGTCTGTAATATCATCAAGGGTTCATTCATAAATATGTCCCGTACAAAACTGTTTGTGGCCGAAAGGAAGGAGGGCAAATCATGAAACGTATGCTCGTCTTTTTTTCCATTACGCTTCTGGTATTTGGATGCTCTTACCCTACCAGCGGGGTCCGAGTCCTAGACGATCGTCCAAGTATCGTGATACAAGAAGCTCCCATAGGATCTTTTCTTCTCGTTGACGGCCTGAACATGGGCAAGGCTAGACTTTATAATGGGCGGGAAAGGGCGCTGCTTCTTGAACCAGGAACCCACCAGATTGAAGTGATGAGCCAGGGGAATGTGATCCATTCGGAACGGGTGTTTCTTGGGGACGGCGAATTAAAAACGATTAAGGTTCACTGAAATGAGAGCAAAAGTCATTACTTTTATTATGTTCATGGCTTTTGGAGCTCTGGGATGTGGCCCTTCCACAAAGTACCATTGGGGTAATTACGAAAACTCGCTCTACAGTTACTATAAGAACCCTTCAGAAGTGGAAGAAATGGCTGAAGCTCTTGCTATTATTATCGTGAAGGGAGAGCGACATGGAAAGGTACCCCCGGGCCTTTATGCTGAGTACGGTTATCTTCTTTTTGTTACTGGGAATACCGGGGAAGCGGTCACCTATTTCGAAAAAGAGAAAAATATTTGGCCGGAATCCAGCGTGTTGATGGATAAAATGATCGCCACGACAAAGGCCGCTGATAAAAAAAAGTCTAAATGAAATTTCAACCAGACTTTTTATGGAGTAGCCGATTGATGACTAGGAAATCGACATTTTTCATAGTTTTATGTCTTATATTGTTGACCGGCTGCGTTGCGTCGATTCCCAAAAAGGACTATATAAAGTTTCGTACCGAAGATCCCAGGTCCATCCTGATTGTTCCGGTTGTAAACCGGAGCGTAGACGTGGACGCACCTGACTATTTCCTTTCCACCGCTACTCTGCCTCCTGCAGAACGGGGTTACTACATCTTTCCTGTAAACTTGGTCAAGCGGCTCCTTGAAGATGATGGGCTTTCCGACGCTGACCTGGTGCACTCTGCCGACCCGACCCGGGTTGCAGAATTGTTCGGAGCAGACGCCGTCCTTTATATATCTATCCTGCAATGGGACGCAAAGTATTTGGTCTTTTCAACCACCGTGACCGTGCAGTTTGCTTACAGCCTCAAGAGCGGAAAAACAGGCGAGACGCTCTGGGATCAAGCTGAAACGATGGTTTATTCGCCCCAGCAGCAGCAATCATCCGGAAGCCCTCTTGCGGACTTGATAGCTCAGGTTGTATCCGCCGCCGTTACAAAGGCTGCTCCAAACTATGTTCCGCTTGCGAGGCAGGCGAACGCAAATGCTGTTACAAGGCCAGGCCAGGGTTTACCCGCAGGTCCCTATCATGAGAAATACAATAAGGATA
>JAZFVY010000097.1:0-3488 GCA_036447975.1 Desulfobacterales bacterium | reverse complement strand
TAACAACCTGGTATTTTGGTGATACAGTGACTGTTTGCATGACCAAACCCCCATCGATATTATTTTGTATTACAATATCATGATCGATGTGGTTTCGTCAATATTTTTTATTGATTTTATTTGATTTTTAAGCTTATTCAATAAAACGACCATAAAGTTCGATTATCTCTTCATGATAAAGATTCTTCTCTTAAATTAACAGAGGCAGAATCAATTTAATTTTTATAAAAATTGTATTGATTTTATTTTGGCTGAAGAAGTGTAAAAAATTTCCGTAAAATCCTGACAATATCATTCCGCATTTTTCCATATATATTGAAAAAACCGATTTTTTTCCGTAAAACTATACATATATTGTTAATACACTGATTTTTTATAGTTTTTTAAATACGGAATTTTTTAAGCATACTAACTAGTTATATGACTGAAAATGTTTTGAGCTCAAAAATAACAAATAAAACTGTGAATTGGAGTAATATGGAAAATGACAAATAGCAGACATTACATAAAATTGGAAAATATGATGCATTCCGCACCGTTTGCGCAACTGGCCGGTGCCAAAGTTTCTGTAAAAAAAGGTGAGGCACAAATCACTCTCCCTATAAGAAAGGATTTCTACCACTCTGCAGGAGCCATGCACGGTGCATTATATTTTCTAGCATTAGACAATGCGGCATTTTTTGCTGTTAATTCCTTAGTTGAAGATGTCTTTGTATTAACAACCAGTTTTACAACATATATTACCCGCCCTGTATCAGAGGGGGTTGTAAAAGCAATCGGTAAAGTTGTTAATCAGAATCGTTCCCAGTTTATCGCTGAATCGGTTTTGTATGATTCAAACGATAATGAGATTGCAAGAGCTAATGGTATTTTTGTAAGAAGCAAAATACCTTTATCAGATAAAATCGGTTATAAATAAGGCTGTTGTGTCAGTCTAAAAAACATATAACCATGTGCTGGACGCTGACTGGGGTTACGCTGGCGCTCCACCCCAATCAGGTCAGCACTACGTTATACTAATCATAAATTAAAAAACACGCGAAGGAACAGGATTTTATATTGAAAAAAACCGCAGCAACTGGTGGTCATAGGAGGATTTATGAAGACCTTGTCGAGCGCCTGCAAAATACGGATATTCCCACTTCAGCAGAACACCTTGATCTTACGCTGAACGATGCCGGAGAGGCCGAAGTCCCGTTTTTGGGTGCGACTTTCCTTGTATCCAATGAGGGCGTACGACGATCGGATGGCAAAGGATTCAAGGATGCCACTGGAAGTGTATTGATCCACTATATTTTGAAAGGTAGCAGCAGTCGGCCAGCCGGGAAATTTGTAACTTTTGCGGAACTTGCGGGTCCTTTGTTCAAACAAGGTAGTTATTCCAGTAGTGCCTTAGAGCGACCCATTATAAAACGATTTCAAGGACGCATTCCTGAATTATTTGTGACGGCGACGTCTTATGGCGGCCGCCAAGGAGGAGAAGCAGGCTTAGGCTCTGTGAGTTTAATTTTTGATTTGCTTCCGCACATTTTACTACAGCTTATTTTCTATGACCGAGATGATGAATTTTCTGCAAGGGCAACCCTTTTGTTTGATCTCAACGCGACTCAATTTGTCGATTTTGAGGTTCTTGCTGTATTGGTGACCATATTTGTTCAGTCCCTGACTAAACCCTAATGTAGCGCAGGAATAATCGTATAACAAGGCGCTCAAATAGGACCGGGTGGGTCTGCGCTACTTAAGCGGTTTCATCTATAAACAAAGTCCCAGCCTTTGTGTGAAGCCGTACTTGTTCTGTCCGGCCTCTTAGCTTGATCGTTATATTTAATAGCCCCAAATATATCTTGCATTTTGTTCTGACAATGATTACAATGTATAACACTAAAATACATTGGAGGTGATGTATGAGTACAGCAATTTCAGTAAGAATACCAGACGAACTCGCATCAAAACTAACCGAAATTTCAAAAGAAACAGAAAGGCCAAAATCTTTTCACATCCAAAAGGCTCTGGAGGCCTATTTGACCGAACTTGCCGACATTCAGGTAGCCATTGATCGATTACATGATACATCTGACCCTGTTATTTTCATCGAAGATATGAGGAAAGAGCTTGAGCTATAAAATTGCGTTCAAAAAGTCCGTCTCCCGCGATCTGAAGAAATTAAGCAAAGATGATGCGGAAAGAATTCTGGATAAAATAGAGCAGGATCTACCTGAAAAAGCGGATACTTTTCCTCTATTAGCAGGCAAATTCGCAGGCTTGCGGAAGTTTAGAATCGGGGACTATCGAGTCATTTACACTATTATTGAAAATACGGCTCTTGTTCTAAGGATTAGCCATAGGCGGGATGCCTACAGATAAAATATAACCATTAGTTCCACTCGGACGGCGGAGATCCTCGTCCACTTTGATATATTTTGTTTGAGATCTATTTGTCATTTTTAGAAGTTATTCTTTGTAATACCCGCCGCCGGTGAACTCTTCGGTATGCGGGAAAAAAGACTAAACCAAAAGGAGGTTTCAGAAAAAGATGAGATCAATTGACTACAGCACCCAAGTTTGCGCAGTTATCGGTAATCCGGTTGCGCACAGCCTTTCACCGGCAATTCACAATGCCGCCTTTGAGTTTTTGGACCTGAATTTCATCTATGTGGCGTGTCCGGTCGAAGACTTAAAAGGTGCATTAGCAGGCATGCGTGCGATAAAAAACTTTCGAGGAATGAGTGTCACTATTCCGCACAAAATTGAAGTAATGAAATATATGGATGAAATTGCGACCGTGGACCGTAACATTGGTTCAATAAATACGGTTCTTCATGAACAGGACAAGTTGGTCGGATTGGGCACGGATGGAACTGGTGCACTAAAGGCTCTCATTGATAGTGGTGTAGCAATTGATGGTAAGAACATCTTGATGTTGGGAGCTGGAGGTGCAGGGAGGGCGATTTCCTTTACTCTTGCCCAGAATACCCAGCCGGGGGAAATTTCAATCCTCGATATTGATGAAGCTCAGCTTCAGAAATTGAACACTGATCTGGAGACCGGTACGGATGCCGTCATCAAGTCCGGGTTGATAAGTGAGAACACTCTGGCGGCAGAGATGGAAAAAACTGATTTAATCATCAATTGTACGCCGGTCGGCATGCATCCAAACGTTGATGCCTCTCTAATATCTCCTGAGTTATTTCGGCCTGAACAGGTCGTCTTTGATATTGTGTATACGCCCCTTGAAACGAAACTGCTGGCCGAGGCCAAGTCTTGCGGTCTTAAGGTGATTCCCGGAGTTGAGATGTTTATCAACCAAGCGGCTCTGCAGTTTGAACATTTCACCGGCGTTGACGCGCCTGTCGAGGTTATGCGTCGAGTAGTAATGGAGCATCTACAATCATGAACATAGTACTGATCGGATATCGTGGTACAGGAAAGAGTGTAGTAGGAAAACTTGTCTCCGAGCGCCTCCAGATAAAGTGTATTGCTATGGATGC
>JAZFVY010000096.1:0-3820 GCA_036447975.1 Desulfobacterales bacterium | reverse complement strand
CTCGACAAGACCCTGATAGTACTTTCTGCCGATCATGGCGCGCCTGAAGCCCCTGAATACATGGCTGAACACGGAATGGAGACAGGCCGCTTTCCATTAGACTGGTTTAAAAAAGGCTCTCCTTTATTGGGTGCGCTTAAGAAACGGTTCGGGCGGGATGACCTTGTTGCCGTCCACAGTCATCCTTATCTCTATCTCAATCTTGACGCCATAGAAGATGCAAAGCTTGATATAGAAGAAGTGGAGCGCTTTGTTGCCGCAGAAATGATGAAAGTGCCGGGAATTGCCTATGCCATGACACGCAGCGACTTATTAGCCGGGCGAATAACCGAGTCGCCTATCCAGAACCAGATCCGGCGCAGCTTTCATCCTGTACGTTCCGGCAACATCCATATGGTGCCGGAGCATTACTGGTTTTTACACTCCAGTGAGGAAGCCGAAAAGATGGGCATCGAAAAAATTGCTGCAATCCATGGCTCACCGTGGAAGTACGATACGTATGTGCCTATTTTCTTTGCCGGCAACGGTGTTGCGGCCCAGACAATAAGCAGGCCGGTGGGGCCCTATGACATAGCCGCGACTATCGCAGCGTATCTGGAAATCAAACCCCCATCAGGGTCGGTGGGAGTTCCGCTTGTGGAGGTGCTGAAAAAGTAATCAATCAATAAGGAAAGGGGCGACGATAGAGCAGAAGATCAAGTTGGGCGACGCCAAGATCAAGGGTCGGAAGGAGGCGCTATACGAGTTCCTCGGCCTCCTCGACACCTTCTCGTTCTGGTTTAACATCTTAACGCCGTGATGCTACGCGTCAATAAGAATAATCTTCAAATGTGCTGCAGGCCGACTTCGGGTTTCGCGCTGCGTGCGGAACCCGAAGCGACGAAGCGCTGACGCCACAGATATATGCAATGACGACCAAGTTCCAAGTTCTTGATTTTCTGACATAACCGAAAAGTATCACTAACCCATAGCTGTTGCACTATCTGCTATAAAAGCGTAAATATCAGGGCTTCAAATTTTTTGGGGTATCGTTTTTCAATAAGGGCAAATCCTTTTCCGTGGGTTTGCCTATTTCATTTGGGTAAAGTCCGATATTCCGGACCTAATATACTACCGAATATACTTCTTTAACAACTTCATTAAGTAGTTTTCTTGTTCTTTTAAATTCATATGGCGGTAGTTATAACGCCAGACATATTCTCCAAGGTAAAGATGCAAATGTTCTTGTCTAATTCCACCCTTGGCAGCGAGTTTACGTTTTAGGTAACCCCAAAAGCCTTCAAGGCCGTTGATAAGGCCAAAAACCTGGGAATCCTCTGGCAGAGAAGTTTGTTGGAGTAATGGAGAAAAGGCTAAGGTTCGGGGTTCAAGGTTCAGGATTGAAAAAGAATAAATTATTGGAGTGATGGAGAAAAGACTAAGTGCTCTCATGGCACCATTTTGACATGTTTGTTGTCATATGGGACGACATATGACGAAACACTTGTTAAGAAATATTTAGCCTGGATTTTACACGAGTCGGAGGCTTTCATATGAAAAGCACATAAAAGCGACGTCATAGTGAACTATTACGAGCCCTTAACAACAAGACTGGGGCGGATTAAAATTTGAGCCTGTTGATAAATCCCGCTCATCGGGGACGCTGGAATTGGGCAAAAGGGGCGTTTTGCAAAGGTCTCATTATAAAATGGTAGTTTCACGCAGCAGTTCGTGAACCGGCAGAAAAGAAAGCGTTGCTCCGCTTATATTAATTGTTTTGCTGAAACTGAGATTAATGACATAGGCATGTTCCGGCTTGTATTTAGCAATGAAACGGCGCAAAGATGCCGGCACTTTGTCCTGTTTAAGATGTTTATATTTGACCTCCACCGGAATTAGACGTTTGCCGGCTTCAATCACAAAATCCACCTCGGCCTTATCCTTTGTTCGCCAAAAATTCAGTTTGGCTGCCTTGAGTCTAAGTTTGTGCTTTAATAGTAAAAAAACAAGATTCTCAAAAACGAACCCTCCTTCAGTCGGGCTTTCAAGGCGTCCAAAAAGCCCCAAGGAATAGTTCCTGAATCCCAAATCCCAAAAATAAGGCACGGGTGATTTGCTGATTTCTTTTCTTACGTTGCGCGCATAAGGCGCCATGAGTTCTACTAAAAATATCTTTTGAGCGTACCATAAGTACTTTTTAACGGTAGGAAACGAAACATTCAAGGTCGATGCGAGTTGAGAATAGTTCATCAACTGCCCGATCTGGCTGGCAAGAACTTTAATCAGAGCGCTGAAGACATCGGGCTTGTCCAGTTTGAGGAGATAAGCAATATCTTTTTCCAGAACGCTGCGGTAGATTTCATCGATGAGACGAAGTTTTTCACCTTGTTCAGCCGCCATGACGACTCTGGGATATCCGCCGAATGTCATGTATTCGATCAGCAACTGCTGCGCTCTGTCTTTTTCTATTGCCATAAAATCGGCAAGCTTTTCCTCGTACCGGTAATCTGTCCGGTGGTTGATAAATTCTTCCAAGGTTATGGTAGACAACTCAAAAATCCGTTTGCGACCAACAAGCGATTCATGTATCTTTTGTTTCAACTCCAGGCTGCCGGAGCCGGAAAGGATAAATTTATAGGGCAATTTAAGATCAAAAAGGCCCTTCAAAAACAGGCCGGCATCATCTTTACGCTGGATCTCATCAATGAAAACAAAACCGTGCTCCTGACCCAATTCCAGTTCGACTTTTCTAAGCAGTGCAGCCTGAGACTCAAAATGAGGTCTGTCCCACTCTATGTCGAGATTTAGAAACAGTGTCCGCTCGCCGCAATTTTCCAGATGCTTCTGCAACATTTCCATCAGGGTCGTTTTACCGGCCTGCCGGGGTCCGATAATAAGACTCATCTCCTTGTGCGGAAGATGATCAACCAATTCTGAAAACAACAATCGCTTAATCATGTTTTCATGTTAACACGAGAATTTATAAAGTCAATATAAATTAATATCAAGTACGAAGTGAATAATATAGTAGGCGTTCACAGGTTCAGGGTTCAGAGGTTCAAGGTTTGTACCTTCAAACTGATTTTAGAGAAATTTTCAAAAAAACGATTGTACGGGTTTTTTTTCATATCATTTCGCGGGCTTCGAGGCTCAATATCAAGTGTCAGCCAGAAACATAAAGATTTCTCGCTACGCTCGATATTACAAAAAGGCCAATGTTTCATGATTTTTAACAATGGGGCATTGGGTAAAAAAATAACTGATAGAAAAATCAAAGCAATGATTTCATGCTTGCTGCGCATCTTGTTCAGGTGTTCCCTCAAGGGAACTGCAAAAGTGATTTGAACTATATGGATTCACCAGTACCAGGCGCACTTGTAGCATCGCCCCTAAGGATCCAGGGCTATGCACGTGGCAACTGGTTTTTCGAAGGAGATTTCCCCGTCGTGCTCAAAAATACAAAGGACAAAACCATCGTAAAAAGGTTTGCAACGGCTAAAAATGGATGGATGACAGAAACGTTCGTTCCCTTTGAAAGCATGATCGAGTTCAAGCGGCCGGGTTCCGGCAGTAAAGGCACTCTTGTTCTCAAAAAAAACAATCCAACCGACCGTCTGGAATTTGACGATAAACTGGAAATACCAGTTTTTTTAAATGATATAGCCTGCATCACTATTAAAAAAAAAACGCACCTAATAATTGAATTGTTTTGGGATTTGACCATTTGAGAGTAGCTATATTCAATCATAGCAGTCTTGGTTACCGCCCTCCAGCACCAGAGGCTATAATGTCTTTATACTATGATCCGTTTTGGTCATCGATTTTACAGGAAAATATTGTA
>JAZFVY010000095.1:0-4285 GCA_036447975.1 Desulfobacterales bacterium | reverse complement strand
GTTGACTCGATCAAGGGCATACCCTTCGGCTCCCTTTATGGTCCTTTCCGCCTCTCCCCTTGCAGCGGGAACTGCCTTGTTATAATCCTCTTTGGCCTGATAAATCAAAGTTTCCATTTCCTGTACTGCCTGGTTAACCTCATTGAATGACGGTTGAACAGGCCCGGGAACATTGGTCTTTTTCATTTCAATGGTTACAATATGTATACCGGATTCAGCATTATCCATCTCTTTTTGCAGGACTTCTCTGGCTTCAACTGCTATTTCATTTCGTTTATTGATGACTTCATTAACACTTCTGTCACCTACCACAAGACGCATGGCCGCCTCGGACATATCGACGAGTAGTCTATTGACATCCCGAACCTTGAATAGATAATTAAAAGGGTCCTTGATCCGGTATTGGACTATCCATGGAACAATGGCCACATTCAGATCACCGGTAAGCATCAGTGATACGTTAATATTTTCACTCCCTGATGAAAACCGTTCTCTTGCATCTACCCGAGTGGATCGGAAACCGAACTCTTCCTTGAGGACACGTGTCACCTTCACCTTTGTCACTTTTTCAATTCCTGCCGGCAGTTTGAAATTTAATCCAGGCTGGTTGGTACGAACATGTTTCCCGAATCGCTGGATCACGCCGACCTCATCGTATTCAATTTTAAAAACAGTCGAAGAGCCGAAAAAAAGAGCCAATAAAATTAGAATGATTAATAACATTCCGCCCGGTGCCTTGAACTTCTTAATTTTTTCAACAAGTTCACTCACCTGAGGAGGAACGCCTCTTCCTTCTTTTTGATCTTGCTTTTTCTTAAGTTTTTCCCAATCCCAGTTCATAGCATTTATCCTATAAATTTAGTTTGATCCGTTTATTAGATTTATTTTCCTATATCTGCTATTATCCAAGTTACCAGCACTCAAGTCAAGTAAAAACAAAAGTAAGACCATAATTGAGCGAAAGTCGAGGATGCTCCAGATACAAGGCATCAAAGGCGAAGCCGTAGTCGTCTACTGCGAGCCTTTGATAACGCAGTAAAATATTTCTCCCGTTTTGTTTACGAACAATTAAGGTAAGAGTTTTTCTTGACAATGCAAGCTATCACTTTATAGTTTTTCGATTATGAAAAAAAGAAAAAGCGAAGTTGTCCACATCGGTAGTGTCATCAATAAAGTCTTGAAGACCCATCGCCATGAGTTTGATGAAGACCTGACGCAGGTTTGGAGCTTGTGGGATAGCGCCGTAGGAGAGGCCATAGCGAAAAATACCCGTCCCGCGGCATTCAAGGGAAAACTCCTTCTTGTAAATGTTGTCAGTTCGACATGGATGCATGAGCTTCAATTTTTAAAAAAAGACATTATCAAAAAAATCAATGAAGCGCTGGGAAAAGCGCTGGTTGAAGAAATTAAATTCAAGATCGGACCGGTATAACCTAAAATCTGCAATTGTTGATTTGGCCGCATTTTCAAGGCGCAGGGTGTGCAGCCGTAGTAAACTACTGCAAACACCCTGCAACACAGAAAATGCGGTCAAGGGGGCAATCCCGAAGGGTACAAATTTGAAAAACTTTTTTATTTGCTTACTCAGCTATATGATGCGCATGTAAAACAAATGGTCAAACGCTAACTATTTAATTTATTTATATTTATTTAATCCTTTTAAAATTTGTATGCAGGTTTTAGGTATAATAAATGAATCTTTTGACCGCAGACACTTTCTTTAACGGCCGTATACGGGTTAAACAGAACCGGGCCGGCTATCGCTTTTCCATCGATGCCGTTTTAATAGCCGGTCAAACCATACCGAGTCCTGGCAATACGGTTCTTGATCTGGGTACAGGCTGTGGCATCATACCCCTGATACTGGCATACCGTCATCCGAAAATAAAAGTTTATGGTGTTGAGGTACAGCAACAACTTGCCGACCTCGCCACCATCAATGTCGAAGAAAATCGTATGAAGGATCGAATTACTATCCATTGCATGGATATGAAAAAACTGAAACATGATATGATGTCCGGACCGGTGGATCTGGTTGTTAGTAACCCTCCCTATAGGAAATCTGAATCTGGAAGGATAAACCCGGATCAGCAACGGGCGGTTGCAAGGCACGAAATTAAGGCCACTCTTTCCGATGTTGTGGAAACTGCTCAGCGCATGCTACGGACTGCAGGACGGTTTGTAACGGTTTATCCGGCTGAACGTATGGCTGATATTCTAATACAGATGCGGTCTGCCGGTCTTGAACCTAAGTCTCTTCGCACAGTCCATTCCGACAGGCACTCGGATGCAAAATTGATTATAGTGGAAGGAAAAAAAGGAGGACGTCCGGGGCTTAAAATCGGATCACCTGTAATAATCTATCGCAAAGACGGTTCTTATACAGACGAGGTTCAGGAAATGTTTAAACCCTGATGGCTTCGTAAAAAGTCCAATTTCTGCGTTGTGCCGCATCTCGTTGTCACTGCGGCGTACTATATCGTACGCGCCCTTCGGCCCCCGCGTTAGCGGATTACACGAGATTTGCACGCCTTGAACTTGGAGCTTTTTACTTTTTTATTAGATCGCCTAGTTGATTCATGACCTGACCTGTTATTACCTTGGGGAAAAAATAGGTTGCTTTTCTGGGCATAATCAGGCCGTCTTCGGCTATCCTGCGCATCTGTTCGATTTTTGTCGGATTCAGAATAAAACAAATATCATGTTTGCCGGCTGCAACCGCATCAATGGCCTCTTCGGCTATGCTCGAATAGGCGATCAGCTTTTCATTATCGAGCCGAGCATTATCAAAACCAAGAATCTCCATAAAAATAAGACTGGTCAGCACCGTCACATCAATATTTCTGATTGACTCTGGAAGTTCATCCCCGAACATCCGTTCCATTACTCCCGGCTTAAGTATCAGCAGGTAAAGTTCCGGACGGTCTTTCATAAAGATCCCGATACTGTTTTTTGAAGTATTTGATTTAAGCGCAAAGATGAATTCATCCCGCGATTTTTCACGCCCATGCCCTTTAAATGAGAATGTAGTTATATCAAAATAATCAGCGACTTTCTGGATCAGAGACGCCCTTGTCGAAGCAGGAACCTCGTTAAGCATGCGGTGCGCAGGAAGAATTACAAGTCCCGGATCTTCCATACTGCAAAGGTACATCATTACATAGTTGGCTGGATGTGCGCTGTTGAATTCGGGACTGGTTGTCGATAACCAGTCTCTGTAATTAAGGGCTGTTTCGTAACGGTGATGCCCATCAGCGATAAAAATGGTTTTATCATTCATGGCTTCAGAAACGTACTGAAGCACAGCCTTATCGGTGATACGCCACAGACAGTGTTTATCGCCATTTTTATCGCCAAAATCGATATCCGATGCTTTGCTGGAAACCGCATCCTTTAAAGTGTCGAGAATCCGGTTTTCTTTATCGGAATACAATGAAAATATTGCACTGAGATTGGCTTTGCACGCTTTAATCAGCTCAAGCCTTTGAGCTCTTACTTTGGAAAATGTCCTCTCATGAGGAAGCACCACACCCTTTTCAAAAGGCTCAAGGCCCACCATAGCGATGAGGCCGTAACGTGTAATAGACTTGTTCTCAAGGGTGAATTCATGAGTTGTTAAATAAAAAGCCGGTGTTTCGTCCTGTTTCAGAATGTTTTCTGAAAGCCACTTTTTCAAGCAGCCTGCCGCCCTTGTGTAACAATTGTTGTTGCTCGTGTCATTTGGCGTTGTCCTGCCCAGTGTGAGCCAAATCATGTTCTGCGGATGACATTCATGATATTTTTCCTGTTCCTCCTTTGAGATAATATCAAAGGGTGGAGCTATAATATCTGCCAGATCTTCAATCTTTTCCGGATTATAGAGTATTCCCCTGAAAGGGATGATTTTTGCCATGCTTTTTAAATTCCTTCTTTTGTATTATTTTAGATTTATGCAACGTTAATGTTTCGTCCCGCCTGCGGCGGGAATTATCTGAATGCGATAATTTATTTCAAAGAAGTAAATTGATACCTTATTAGTAGAACCAATCTCAAAAACAAGATTAGTGTTCTGGGCAAGGCGCGAAACGGTGAAAAAGCGGAGCATACACGTAGTATGTGAGCATTTTGAACCGTTTCGCAACACCGCCATGGGCACTTAGATTGTTTTTGAGAGAGGTTCTAATTATTAAATGTGGGCATTTGATACTATAAACAAATATGTTGTTCAAGTGATAAAATCATTTAATTCGATTTTTTCATCTCTATTGAAGCGGAATTTATTTGCAAGGCATCTTTGTTAAAATCG
>JAZFVY010000094.1:0-3497 GCA_036447975.1 Desulfobacterales bacterium | reverse complement strand
CTTTGAAGAAACCCCAGATAATTTATCATGGATACTTGATTTTTGGTTTTTGATGTTTGATTGTGATTTCATATATCGTAATAATTTTACTTTTTCAAAAACGTTCCACTAAGCATTCAGGTGATCCGGTTTTCAAAGTTCAAATACAATCATTTTTTTCAGGGCCTTAATCTGGTCCCTGAGTTCAGAAGCCCTTTCAAATGCAAGCTCTTTTGCTGCCTGCTCCATTTCTTTTTCCAAACTTCTTATTATGTCATCTAAATCGTCTAACGAATCGTATCGTGAAACAGCTTCCGAAACCCTTTCAGCCGTAACTTCATCAGGTTCAGACAACGCCGGAAAAACGGATATGATTTCTTTTTTAATAGTTTCAGGCGTAATTTCATGCTCTATATTGTAGGATTCCTGAGTTTTCCTGCGCCGGTTTGTTTCATCAATGGCCTGTTGCATTGAACCTGTAACAGAATCGGCATACATGATGACCTTGCCGCGAACATTTCTGGAAGCGCGTCCACTGGTCTGGATAAGTGATCTTATAGAACGCAGGAAACCTTCCTTGTCTGCATCGAGTATAGCCACAAGAGAGACCTCCGGGATGTCGAGTCCTTCACGCAGAAGGTTAATACCGATGAGGACATCAAATTTGCCTAACCTGAGATCATGAATTATATCCATTCGTTCCAGGGCACCGATGTCGGCGTGAAGATAACGTACTCTCATCCCCATATCAGAATAATATTCGGTAAGATCTTCAGCCATACGCTTTGTCAACGTGGTTACCAGGACTCTTTCATCCATTGTCTGGCGCTTCAGAATTTCCTCAAACAGATCGTCAACCTGATTTTCCGCTCCCCTGACATCTATTGGAGGATCAACAAGGCCGGTTGGCCTTACGATCAGCTCCACCAGTTCATTTTTTGCCTTTGCAAGTTCATATTCCGCGGGCGTCGCCGACACGTAAACCGCATGTGTTATTCTTGATTCAAATTCATCGAATGCAAGGGGCCTGTTGTCCAGGGCAGACGGCAGCCTGAATCCATATTCAGTCAGCGTCTTTTTGCGTGATCTGTCACCCTTGTACATGGCTCGAAGCTGAGGTATACTAATATGACTTTCGTCGACAAACAACAGAAAGTCATCGGGAAAATAATCCAAAAGCGTCGGTGGAGGTTCACCTTGGGTTCTTCCTGTTAAGTGGCGAGAATAATTCTCGATTCCGTTGCAGTATCCAAGCTCGTGCATCATCTCAAGGTCGAAATTTGTTCGCTCCTCGATTCGTTGGGCTTCGATCAGCTTGTTTTCTGCTCTGAAATACTCAATCCTTTCCTTTAATTCGACTTTTATCGACTCGAAGGCCCTCTCCAGAATCCTTTTTTGAGTTACATAATGGCTGGCCGGATATATGGTGGTATGGTTCAAACGTTTGGTAACAATGCCTCTGAGTGGGTCAATCTCTGAAATACTTTCTATCTCATCACCGAAAAATTCGATTCGTATCGCCTTGTCTTCTTCATAGGACGGAAAAATTTCAACACGGTCGCCCCTAACCCGGAAGACCCCTCTGAAAAAATCGATATCATTCCGTTCGTAATGCATGGCAACCAGATCAGAAAGAAGCCTGTCGCGAACGAGTTCCATATCCTTTTCCATTTCAATCCGCATTGCCAGATAATCTTCAGGAGCGCCGAGTCCGAATATACAGGATACACTGGCCACAACAATCACATCCTTACGGGACAATACCGATCTGGTGGCAGAATGACGAAGCTTGTCGATCATCTCGTTGATGGAGGAGTCTTTTTGGATATAGGTATCGCTGGAAGGAATATATGCTTCAGGCTGGTAGTAATCATAGTAACTGACAAAATATTCAACGGCATTTTCTGGAAATAACAACCTGAACTCATTGTAGAGCTGGGCGGCAAGGGTTTTGTTCGGAGCAATCACCAAGGCCGGTTTTTCAACCCTTGCAATAACGTGTGCCATGGTAAATGTTTTGCCGGACCCTGTGACCCCCAAAAGAACATGGTGTTTCTTTCCGGCCAAAATCCCCATGCTCAAGCCTTGTATTGCATTCGGCTGATCACCCTTTGGAATAAAATTTGAGACCAACTTAAAGGAAGGCATGAATAAAAATATGATATCTTATTGAATTGTAAACTAATTGTTGATGTGCCGTAAAAAAGTCTATTTTGCTCACTTTGGTTAGTGTTTTGGCGTTTGCAAAAGATTTATGCTAGTTTGTCAATTATTGATCTTCCAAATCGTACCATCAGGTCGGTCTTCTATGGTTATGTTCATATCATCAAGCTGTTTTCTGATCTGATCCGCCTTTTCCCAGTCCTTTGTTTTTCTGGCCTCTTCCCGCTCTTTAACCATTTTATCTATAACAGCCGGATCGATCGATTTTTGTTCAAGACCTTGAAATCGCTTTTTGTCAAAATATACCTTGGGTGGTTCCATAAGTATCCCGAGAACGTTGCCGATTTTTAGAATATCAGACCGATTGGATTGGATGGTTTTTTTTATCTTCTGAGACAGGTTGTCTTGATGCTGATCCAGCAAACGGTTGGTGCTGCGAACAGTATCAAAAAGGATGCCGATGCCACGGGCGGAATTGAAATCATCGTCCATTGCCTCACTAAAACGCTGCCAGCAATCTACGGTTTCAGCGTCTTGATCTGATATAAGGCCGATCTCTTCTTCAGTCCGTTCAAGAAGCGCATAAATCTTATCAAGACCCGAACGGGCTTCATCCATGGCCTTGTCGGTAAAATCAATGGGACTGCGGTAATGATTGGAAAGAAGAAAAAGTCTAACAACATCAGGATGATAAGTTTTAATCACATCCTTTATCATCAGGAAATTTCCGAGCGATTTTGACATTTTTTCCTGATCGATATTTACAAAACCGTTATGAATCCAATACTTGACAAACGGTTTTCCGAAAATGCCTTCTGACTGGGCAATCTCATTTTCATGATGCGGAAAGCTGAGATCCTTACCGCCGCCGTGGATGTCAAAGGTTTCCCCCAGGTATTCATTGCTCATGGCCGAACACTCAATGTGCCACCCTGGCCTTCCCTTGCCCCATGGGCTTTCCCAGGCAGGTTCTCCGGGTTTGGAGGACTTCCACAAAACAAAATCAAAAGGATTATGTTTCCTTTCGTCAATTTCGACTCTCGCCCCGGCCTCCATGTCTTCCAGCCTGCGACCCGAAAGCCTTCCATATTCCTTGAATTTTTCAACAGAATAATAAACATCGCCGTTTATCCGGTATGCAAAACCCTTTTTTAACAGCTTCTCAATAAATTGTATAATCTGGCTTATGTGCTCTGTGGCTTTGGGTTCTATTGTAGCCCTTTCAACATTCAGGGCATCCATGTCTTCATGGAATTCTTTGATGAATCTTTCAGCAACTTCCTGGGAATCGATGCCTAGCTGGTTGGCCTTATCAATGATTTTATCATCAACGTCCGTAAAATTCCTGACATAGG
>JAZFVY010000093.1:0-4460 GCA_036447975.1 Desulfobacterales bacterium | reverse complement strand
GTAATGTTCCGCAAACATTGGATGAACTGGTTACGCTGCCTGGCGTAGGCCGCAAAACCGCCAACGTGGTCCTTGGTGCGGCGTTCAATATTTCCGGTATTGTTGTGGATACGCATGTTGCAAGGATTTCAAAAAGACTCGGGCTTACAGAAAACAGCGACCCGGTAAAGATTGAGTTCGATCTGATGAAAATCATTCCAAAAAATGAGTGGAACGACTTTTGTCTGCAACTTATTTACTTTGGAAGAGCTATTTGCAGTGCCAGAAAACCGGCTTGTCCGACTTGCCCTCTTTATGACCAGTGCGAGTATACTGATAAAAGGTCCTAACCCGCATTTCTCATGAAGAGTTTATCTCGGCCTATACAATTTCTATGGCACACGCCATAGAGACTCCCCCTCCACCGCAGAGAGTGGCAAGTCCGATGGTTTTTTCTCTTTTCTTCATGGCATGGATCAAGGATACGATTATTCTGGTGCCGGTTGCACCAACAGGATGCCCCAGCCCGATTCCAGATCCGTTGACATTGGTTATCTCTCTGTCCAGGCCGAGTTCCCTTTCACACCCAATGTACTGAGCGGCAAAGGCCTCATTGACTTCGATGAGTTCGAAATCTTCAATTTTAAGACCACTGTTATCAAGTAGATTCCTGACAGCGGGCACAGGGGAAAGCCCCATAACAGACGGATGACATGCTCCCCGTCCTATGGTTATAATTCTTGCCAGGGGTTCAATGCTGAGATCTTCGGCTTTTTTGGACGACATAATGATCATTCCCGCAGATCCGTCATTAATACCGCTTGAATTTCCGACTGTAACCGTACCGATTTTTGGTACAAAGGCCGGAGGAAGCTTTTTAAGCTGCTCTAATGTCAAGCCCGGCCTGAAATGTTCATCTTTGGCAAAAATCAACTGTTGTTGCTTCATTCCGGGCACCTCAATCGGTACAATCTCATCTTTAAATGTACCGTCATTGGTTGCCCTTTCAGCTTCGTTATGGCTCCTTAAGGCGACGATATCCATTTCTTCCCGGCTGATATTCAAATGCTGTGCAACAAATTCCGCAGTTTGCCCCATGATATAAGGTTTTCCCTTAAAAAAACTCAACGGCGGCTCATTTTCATTTACCGGCCCGTCCTCAGGGTGTGGTATGATGTGGGAACCGCAATGTAGTGCACGGATTAAGGCATCGACAAAAGTCTGGTCCTGCAAGCGGTATCCCCATCTTGCACCGGGGACAATGTATGGAACACCGGACATGTGTTCCACGCCGCCGGCCAGGATGATATCTGCCATGCCAGCCTGGATCATGGCCATACCGGAAATGACAGCTTCCATTCCAGAAACGCATACTCGATTTATCGTTACAGCGGTTGTGGTTTCCGGTATGCCGGCCAAAAGAGCACTGATGCGGGCAACATTAAGAGTGTCTGCAGGCTCCATGCAGCATCCATAGCGGACATCATCAATGAGTGCCGGATCGATACCGGCCCGGTTAACTGCCGCTTTCATGGATACGCTGCCGATGGTTGCGGCATTCATATCGCGTAATGTTTCGCCGAATGCCCCTATGGCAGTCCGGCAGGCTGAGACGATCACAACATCTTTCATTTTAATACACCCCTTTGTTTGCAAACGCTTTGATCTGGTCTTCTGTATAGCCAAGCTCCTGGAGGATGGACACTGTGCTTTCGCCAAAATCGACAGGAGGGGTGCGGACCGTCCCAGGTGTCTCGCTCAGCTTAACCGGCACACCAAGGGTCGTGATCTTTCCTCTTTTTTTTTGCCGGATGTCAACAATCATTTCCCTTTCCCGGAAAAGAGGATCCTGCAGAACTTCTTCCAGATTCTGGACCCGTCCCCAGCAGACATCCAGGTCTGCCAGTTCGGCTTCCCATTCGGCAATGGTCTTTTTTTTGAATGTTGTTCGCATGAAATCAAGGATTTCCTGCCGCCGATTTTCATTATACTGGAGAGGCGTGTACTCGGGAACACCCAGGTGTTCGCAAAGCTGTTTCCAGAAACGGTTTTCCACAGCGCCGATGGTAATATGACGACCATCTGATGTCTCGTAAGTATTGTAGAAAGCGTAACGGTGGGAAAGAAGCGATTCACCGCGTTTGGAGTTTTCTCCGGTGCGTTGTTGGAAAAAAAGCGTGAGCGGCAGGAGGCTTACCATGCCGTCGGTCATGGAGATATCGATGTATTGACCTTTTCCTGTCTTGTCCCGAGCCAACAGTGCCAGAAGGACCCCGATTGCAGCGTTCATCCCCCCGCCGGCAATATCGGCAATTTGGACACCTGGGATGGATGGTGGGCGGTCCGGCTCGCCCATAAGGTTGAGAACTCCGGAATAGCCCAGAAAGTTGACATCGTGTCCGGCACGATTCCTGTAAGGACCGGTCTGACCGTATCCGGTAACGGAACAGTAGATGATTTTAGGATTAACGTTACGAATCGTGTCATAATCAATACCGAGTCTATTAACAACCCCGGGTCGGAATCCTTCCAGGAGGACATCAATTTTTTTGACCAGACGAAAAAAGATCTCTTTGCCTTCCGGGGTTTTCAAATTTAGAGACATGTGTTCTTTGTTTCGATTGACCGTGGTAATGAAAAAATCGTCCGCCATGAAACGTTTGTCCTCTACCGAGATAACACGCGCTCCGTGGTCTGCCAGGATCATTGAACAAAAGGGCCCCGGAAGCAAGCGTGACAAATCCAGCACCGTTATTCCGGATAAGGCACCGTTTTTTAACATATTTCTCACTTTATCCTTATTTAGTAACTGTTTAGTTCTTTGAAACAAATCGATTTCAAACGAGCTTCAGGTATGATTAAATTTTGTGCTGGAAACTGCCTGAGTGGATTAGGGCTCGTTATGAAAGAACCATAAGCGATTTTATTTGTAGATGAAACATCCTCTTAAAACAAAAACCCATATTAATAGTCCGGGCAGGTTCTTTCATTACGAGCCGTTGTCCACGAGTTTTTTCAGTAAAAATTTAATCATACCTGAAGCGGCAATATTTTTTAAAAAACTATAATTTTACCCTTTTTAAAGTCCTGTGGCTGAAACAAGTTCTCCCACAAAGCTTCCGACTACAACTTCACTCTTGATTTTAACGGGAATTCGCCGCTTATCTGCAGTGACCCATAATTGAATAATAGCATCTTTACTTTTTTCAAACACACCACCAACATGTTTTAAGTCAGGTTCTATGCGATAGGTGTCATATGTCTTGCCTGCTACTTTTATTGTTTCCCTTTTAATAACAAATAATTTGCCGATTACACAGTTCTTTCCATCAGTTACAGGTCGTTCGATTATTGCATTTTTTTTGGGATCAAAAAGGCGGGTGTAATAAAAAGCGGAAAATGGGTCGAATGATCCGGGTAAGATATCAATGGGCTTCCGCTTTTTTTTCGAAGTGGAATATATAGCTTTGTTTCTTCCCCAATTAAAATTAACCACGACATCTTTTTTTTTATTCCTTACGCGCTCTTTTTTCATATACAGGATTGAATGGGTCATCTTAATATCTGTATAGGCGTCTATTCTGCTGCGGAATTTATAAAATAAATCGACAAATGAATTGGTTTTGACCGTCATTACAAAATGGTATGATTTAATTCCATTTATGGTTTCCATGGGAAGGACTTCTAGAACGGCCTTTCCGGCCGGTATTAAAGACCATTTAAGCTGAAAAGTCAGTTTTTCACCAGGATGAAAAGGAAAATCTATTTCAGCCGCTTTGATGCTTGTGCTAAAGCCGCAAATAGTTATGATTCCTGTAATAATGCAAGCAAAAATCAATTGCCAGGGCTTGTTGTATTTAATATTTGAAAATAATGATTTCATGGCTGGATATTTGTCCAAATAAACCTGAAGCGTGAATATACCTAAAAAGCTAAAGTGTTACACCAGAACTAAAAATCGGATTTTTTACAACAAAGATCACGAAGAAAAAGAAGAAAATATGCACAAGTTTTATCCGCCTTTGGCGTGGTTAATACGATCTAATATCGCATTACCTGAATGCGATAATGTTTGTGAAGCTCCCCGCCCTAAAGGGCGGGGCTTCCCGGCAAGGATTTTTTCCATTTCATATAGCTCCCCTCTACCCCGCCTTAAAAGGCGGGGCTTGCGTGGAGCAGACCGGTCAAAGGGCTAAAATGTTGAGAAAATATTTATAATCTTCGTGCCCTTCGAGGTGTGACCCACATATATTTTGACACAAAAAAAACGAATTTCAGAAATATGCAACTATTATAACAAATGTGCGAACTCTGCATTGATGACCTTTAACAGCTCTTCACCGATGGCAAGACCGATATCTATAAACTGAGGGCCGTATTTCTTTCCGGTTCTTGTACGGAATGTGCTTTTGATTTTGGATAATCTTTCCATACCCTTGGGGTAAAGTATCATAAACTTTGAAACAGGGATTTTGAAAAAA
>JAZFVY010000092.1:0-4466 GCA_036447975.1 Desulfobacterales bacterium | reverse complement strand
AATCAACGGTGTATTGAAGTGCATCTTCAATCGCTTTTATCTTCGCGACAACGGCCTGAACCGCTTCAGCCTTTTCTTTCATCTGTTGTATTCGATCTTGATTTTGCATAGAACCTCAATATTTAATTAGGATAAAAATTAAAGTGCCTTAAGTGAATCCCGCCTTTGGCGGGAATAGTGTATGTCGTCATATTAAGATTCCATATGAATAGAAGAAATGACGGATTTATACAAGCACTGAATCAAGCATTTCTTATAAATTACTTCCGCCGAAGGCGACCACAACGTTAAGCACTTAAGGTTCTTTAGGATTCCTTAAAGCATATGACCCTTTCGAGGGGTAAGTCAAAACACGTCAGTGCTTTAAACGTCGCGTTTGCAACCGGGTGTGAAGCAAGCGGTTTGGACGCAAACAATCAAAGCCGGGGCTTTTTGACCCGGATTTTTTAAATTGGTTATACCAATAATACAATGAAAATTCATAATTGCCAATTTTAAAAAAATCTTGAAATGTGATTAATTGTTCGATACTCAGATTATTATAGAAAATAAATATACATGAAGGTCAAGTGAATTTTTCCCTTATTGGAACATTGGTCATACCAATATTCAATGTATTGCACCGTAGTTCCTTAGTTCTGAAATTTGTGTTTTTTTGTGGCAAAACATTTCTTAACTAACTGAGTGTGAAGTGACTAACGTTAAGGAGGAATCATGGTCAGTCAGGCACTATTGAATGAATTTCAAGCCGCAGTAGGAAAGGAGAACGTTTTCACAGACCCGGCTGATCTGGTAACGTATTCCTATGATGCCGCTGTTCTGGAAGCGGTCGTGCCGGCAATTGCCCTGCGTCCCACCACCGCTGAGGCCTTAAGCCGGGTGGTACGATTGTGCAATGAAAATAGCATGCCCCTCACCGTGCGCGGGGCAGGCACCAATTTAAGCGGGGGAACCATTCCATCGCCTAAAGGCGTTGTGGTGTTGACCAATGCGCTCAACAACATACTGGAAATCAACGAAGAAGATATGTATGCCGTTGTTCAGCCGGGAGTGATA
The DNA here is from genome assembly GCA_036447975.1 of Desulfobacterales bacterium. Lineage (GTDB taxonomy): Bacteria > Desulfobacterota > Desulfobacteria > Desulfobacterales > UBA11574 > JAUVVL01. Next base: position 3,410 of record JAZFVY010000092.1, on the reverse strand, counting down.
ACGGCAAAATTTGCTGCCGCCGTTGAGGCCAAGGGACTTTTTTACCCGCCCGATCCCGGGAGCCAGGCGGTTTCCACCCTGGGCGGGAATGTGGGCGAAAACGCCGGAGGCCTGCGCGGTCTCAAATACGGCGTTACCAGTGATTATGTGATGGGTTTGCAGTTTTTTGATGTAAACGGAGAACCCGTCATCACCGGCTCTAAAACCGTCAAGTGCGTCACCGGTTACAATCTGGCCGGGCTGCTGGTCGGTTCCGAAGGGACCCTGGGCGTATTCAATGAGATCACACTGAAGCTCATTCCGCCGCCGGCTCATCACAAAGCAATGGTGGCCGTATTTAATGAAATGGATAGTGCATCTGAAACCGTTGCCGCCATCATCGCCAATCGGATTGTTCCGGCCACGCTGGAATTTCTGGACAACTTCACCATCCGTGCTGTTGAAGATTTCAGCCATGCCGGGCTACCGGTGGATGCGGCGGCGTTACTTCTGATAGAAGTCGACGGCCACCCGGCACAGGTGGAAGAAGACGCCGACAAAGTGGAAGCCCTTTGCCGCAAAATGGGTGCAACATCCATACGCGTGGCCAAGGATGCGGCCGAACGGGACAAGGTCTGGGAAGCCCGGCGCAGCGCCCTTTCGGCGCTTGCCAAATTAAAACCGACCGTGGTTCTGGAAGATGCCACGGTTCCCAGGAGCAAAATACCCGATATGGTTCGGGCCATGCAGGATATCAGCCGTCAGTACGATATCCCCATTGGAACTTTCGGTCACGCTGGAGACGGAAATCTTCATCCGACGATCCTTACCGACCGTCGTGATAAAGCGGAATGGCAGCGGGTGGAATCCGCCATTGACGCTATTTTTGACAGGGCGCTTTCTTTAGGCGGGACCCTTTCCGGCGAACACGGAATAGGCACTGCTAAATCCCGCTTCCTTGAACAGGAGACCAGCAAGGCAACGATTGTCTATTCCAAACGCCTCAAAGCCGCTCTGGATCCAAACAATATCCTGAACCCGGGCAAAATAATCGGGAGGATTTAAATGTCTGGCATGAAAGCGCTGACAACACTGATGAAAGAACTCGAAGACCAGCTTATCGTCTGCATGCGTTGCGGCATGTGCCAGGCGGTTTGTCCACTTTTTGCGGAAACGGGCCGTGAAGCCGATGTGGCCCGTGGTAAACTGGCATTGCTGGACGGACTTTTGCAGGAGATGTTCAATGACCCACAGGGCGTTTATGACCGCCTGAACAAGTGTCTGCTTTGCGGATCCTGCGCCGTCAACTGCCCCAGTGGCGTGAACGCCCTTGAAATTTTCATAAAAGCCCGCGCCATTCTTACCGGCTATATGGGGCTTTCTTCGGCAAAAAAGTTGATATTGAGGGGAATGCTCTCCCGTCCCGATCTATTTGACCGCTTGGTAGAGTGGGGCTCAAAATTTCAAAAGGTTTTTTCCAAGCCGGTCAACGAGGTTATCGGCACCTCCTGCGCCAGGATTGTTTCACCGTTGTTACGAAATCGGCATTTTGTGCCGCTGGCTCCGGTGCCATTTCACCGCATGATTCCATCCTTAAACTCCGATCCCGGATCCTCCGGCATCAAAATAGCCTTTTTCGTCGGCTGCCTGATCGATAAACTTTTTCCCCAAGTGGCCAAAGATGCCATCGATGTATTTAACCACCACGGTGTTGGCGTCTTTATGCCTGAGGTCCAGGGTTGTTGTGGTATCCCGGCGATTTCTTCTGGTGATACGGTGACCTTCAACCGCCTCGTTAACCATAATCTGCGGATATTCGATGCTGAAACCTATGACTACCTGATTACGCCGTGTGCCACATGCACCGCAACGATTAAAGAAATATGGCCCATGATGGTGAAGGATGATTCCGGCGATACCAAGCTCAAGGTGGACGAAATTGCGGAAAAAACTCAGGATATCAATCAGTTTCTGGCGGCAAACGTAGACTTGGAAGCATGTGACGTTGAAGATCGAGGCGAGGCCGTCGGCATTACCTACCATGATCCGTGCCATCTCAAAAAATCTCTAGGTGTGTTGGCAGAACCCAGGTCGCTGATTAATACCAACTCGAAATACCGTTTCAAGGAAATGCCGGAATCGGACTGGTGTTGCGGCCTGGGGGGCAGTTTTAATTTGCAGTATTATGAGTTATCATCCAACATCGGAGGCCGCAAAAGGGATAACATCAAAGCAACCGGAAGTTCGATTGTCGCCACCGGATGCCCGGCATGCATGATGCAGATCGCCGACATGCTTTCCAAGTCAAAAGAAAAAATTTCCGTAAAGCATCCTATCGAAATCTATGCTGAGGTATTGAACAGCAAATGACGATTCCACTCGAACCAATAAAACCGAAACGGATTTCTGATCAGGTGTTCGAACAACTCAGGGAGTTAATATTTCGCGGAGAGTTGAAACCCGGTGGCAAGGTATGCCGTCGCCTGGAGATTTCCGAGCAAACCTATTATCGCCCACCGGCACCAGAGGCTATAATGCCTTTATACTTTGATCCTTTTTGGTTATCGTCTTCACAGGAAAATATTGCACAAATTCTAACTTAAAAGATGGTACAACAAGAGGGGGCAGGTCACGGCCAGGGCAACCGAATATCCCCCTTGAAGAAAGGCGAGAGCGGTCTGCCTGCCGATTCCGGCTCCGGCCCCTGTAACAATTGCGACCTTCGTGTTCGAACTCATATGCAGTTCCTCTTCCCTATAGAACTGCGTTAACCTTTAGCTTTCTTAATCCGACATCGAGGCCATGATACCGTCCCAGGTGTCAACCGCTTTGCCTGCTTGCGCATCCTCTGAAAACCAAGTGCTGGTAACACATTGAGACCTTTGCAAAACGCCCCCTTTTGCCCAATTTCTGTGTCAGGCTCAAATTTTTATCCTCAAAATACTAAATGTATTCCTGTGGTTAAAATTTTTCGCCTTCCTTGAATTTGAACAAAATTGAACATTTTTCAAAGGTCTCACATTTGGTTTTGGCAAGGGGCCGAGGCTTCCGATTTATATCCCAAAGCCCCAAGTGTTATACCTTTGTTTAAGTCCCGCTTTAAGCGGGACGTTTTATAAAATCGCGAAGCGATTTTATCTGTTATCATAAAGGTTGGCGCAGTTCAAACAGTTGGGTGGAGTTTCACCGTTCAGCCCGGCCAATAGATTCTCGGTAGCCATCTGCGCCATCTTGGTCCGGGTTTCGACGGTGGAGCTGCCTATATGAGGGAGCAGCACTACATTGTCAAGCTCCGAAAGACCCGGTGTCAGCCGGGGTTCGTTCTCATATACATCCAGGCCCGCGCCGGTTATCGTTTTGCGGACAAGGGCTTCTAGAAGAGCCCTTTCATCGATCACCGGTCCGCGGGACGTGTTGATCAGGTATGCTGT
>JAZFVY010000091.1:0-4147 GCA_036447975.1 Desulfobacterales bacterium | reverse complement strand
TGTTTATTAATACTATATTCCGTTTATAATAAGTATACAAGAAATTTTTAATATATATAAAATATCAAAACAAAATGAAATTTATAGCCGATTTTCATGTTCATTCCCGGTTTTCAAGAGCCACAGCAAAAAATCTTGATTTTGAAAACTTATACATAGCAGCCCAGTTAAAAGGGATAACAGTTATAGGTACAGGCGATTTTACACATCCGGGTTGGTTTGCAGAGATCAAGGAAAAATTGGTTCCAGCCGAACCAGGGCTGTTTAAACTAAGGGATGATATATCAAAGATCTGCGATCAACAGGTTCCACTGTCGTGTCGAGGAAAAGTCCGCTTTTTACTGGTTTCTGAAATAAGCAATATATATAAAAAAAATAACAAAACCCGCAAAAACCATAATCTTGTATTTCTACCCGACCTTGATCTGGCAGAGAATCTTATTTCAAAATTAGATAAAATTGGAAATATAAAATCAGACGGCAGGCCGATCCTTGGTCTGGACGCAAAATACCTTCTTGAAATTCTCCTTGAGACCTCTGACCGGGCGTTCCTGATACCAGCGCATATCTGGACGCCATGGTTTTCGCTTCTTGGTTCAAAATCGGGCTTTGACTCGATAGAAGAATGTTTTGAAGATCTAACATCTAATATTTTTGCCGTTGAAACCGGACTTTCCTCCGATCCTGCCATGAACTGGCGCGTGTCAGATCTTGACGGATTGACTCTAATTTCCAATTCAGATGCCCATTCCCCTCTAAAGCTTGGGAGGGAGGCAAACGTATTTGATACAGAACTTTCTTATAATTCTATAAGGTCTGCCATAAAGAACGGCGACCCCGAACATTTTTTAGGAACGTTTGAGTTTTACCCTGAAGAGGGAAAGTATCACCTTGATGGCCACAGAAAGTGTAATGTTTGTTTGTGGCCGGAAAAGACCCGGAAAAAGGAAGGCATCTGCCCGGTATGCCAAAAACCACTGACCCTTGGTGTTTTAAACAGGGTTGAGGAGCTGTCCGATCGGCCGGAAGGAGAGAAGCCCAAGAAACACCACCCGTTTATTAATATTATTCCCCTTATAGAAATTTTGTCGGATGTTTTAGAGGCAGGTCCTGGAACAAAGAAAGTCATGAAATATTACAGGGCGCTTCTTGAGAAATTGGGGCCGGAATTTAACATTCTTAATAACTTAAAAACAGAAACTATTAACTCCTCCGGCGGCCCATTGCTGGGCGAGGCTATCTCAAGAATGCGCAGGAATGAGATTGTTATTTTACCCGGATATGACGGAGAATTCGGAAAAATAAAAATTTTTGATCAACACGAGCGGGAAAATATTCTTGGACAAAAAACTCTTTTTGTTCCTGTGCCTTCAAAATCTGTTTTACAAAACAAAAAACAGAAAAGAAAAAAGAAACAGCACGTACTTGAAGCGGACAAGCCCCACCAGTCTGACCGACCACCAGAACAAGGCAAGGAAGCAAAACACGATACAAAGGAGCTAAACCAGAGGCAGCGTCAGGCAGTAGAGTATGGAAGGGGTCCTTTGATGATTGTTGCTGGTCCTGGAACAGGGAAAACACGCACCCTGACCCACCGTATAGCAAGTCTAATGGCCGAGAAAGGAATTTCATCGCACAACATTCTGGCCGTCACATTTACAAATAAAGCGGCTCGAGAAATGAAAGACAGGCTCAAAAGTATTATTGGAGAAACAAAACCACTTCCTTTCGTTGGTACATTTCACAGTTTTTGCTATAAATTGTTAAATGATTACAAAGAAACAACCATCAAGATTATTGATGAAGATGATCGAAAATCTTTGATTTCTGACGCCATAAGAAATGTTGAGCAGGCAGACAATAAAGTTTCCATAAAACAGAAAGCACTGTTAGGCTGGATTATATCCGTTAAACAGAAGATACTCGCACCGAACGAATGTCTCGATGAAATTGATGTTTCAGAAAAGCGTTTTTATTCAAAGGTTTATCGCTCTTACCAGAATCTGATGTCCATACAGGGACTATACGACTTTGAGGACTTGGTTTTTAATATTGTCCGGCTTTTTGAAACCGACGAACAGTTTGCCAGAAGATACCGCGATCTTTACAAATTTGTTTTTGTGGATGAATATCAGGATTTAAACCATGGTCAGTACCGGATAATAAATGCTCTTGCTCCGCCAGGTGAAACAGTTAGAGATATTTGTGTTATCGGGGATCCGGATCAGTCGATTTACGGGTTTAGGGGCTCGGATGTTAAATATTTTAAAAGCTTTATAAACGATTACCCGGACGCCAAGGTGGTGAAGCTGACCCGCAACTATCGTTCGACCCAGACAATTCTCGATGCATCGTATCATGTGGTAAACGCTCTAGAAGGAGGTGCTTCAAGATCCCGAATATATTCTCAGCCCGGCGGCGCCAAAACCATTAGCGTAATTGAAGCAGGTTCAGAAAAAGCCGAAGCCGTGGCCGTGGGAAGGATTATCGAACAATTAATCGGCGGCATCGGTTTTCATTCCCTGGATTTCGGCAAAGTTGACAACCAACATCAAATTACGTACCGAAGCTTTTCAGATTTTGCCGTATTATTCCGGACCGCTGATCAAAACAGGATCTTTTCTGAAGTTTTTGATGAAGCTGGTATTCCGTATCAGATTGTTAGCAGAAAACATGTTTTCAACCTAAAAGGCGTATCAGAACTAATTTCATTATTAAAAACCATCGAAGGATCGGGCTGCTATGCGGATTTTGAAAGAATTATAAATTTAACGCAAACAAGTATAAACAAACAGAGCATGCAAATTTTTAAAAGCTGGTGTTACAAGAACAGCTTTACAATTTCGTCGGCCACGGACAATGCACGACGGTTTCCAGTCAGCGGTATGGGCAAGAAACAGCAAATCAGGCTGTGTGAATTTTTAGACAATCTTTTGTCTATGAATAAAAAGATCGATGGGTTGACAATTGAAAAAAAGCTGATTTTTCTTGTGAAAAACACCAAGCTTACGGAAACCATAAACAGCGATACGAAAACAGAAGAAGCCATAAACCGACTGATTGATATGTCACGAACGTTTGATTATAATATATCAGATTTTTTCTCTATGGCTGGGCTCCAGAAAGATACAGACACATACACAACCGAGGCTGAAAAGGTTGCATTAATGACAATGCATGCCGCAAAAGGACTTGAATTCCCGGTAGTTTTTGTTGCAGGCTGTGAAACTGGATTTATACCGTTTAAACGATCAGGCAAAGAATCAACAGATATTGACGAAGAAAGACGGCTTTTTTATGTTGCCATGACACGCGCCAAAGAACAGCTCTATTTGACATTTGCTAAAAAACGAAAAATTTACGGTAAAGCAGAGAAACGAACACTTTCCCCATTTGTGGGCGAAATCGAAGAACGCCTGATAACACACGAAGAACACGCTTTTAGACAGAAAAAAAAGAATGGACATACACAGATGAAGCTCTTTTAATTTCCAAGCTCGCAAATTACAGGGATCAAAAGGTATCTCCAATCAAAGCTCAATTTTGTTTCCACAGTGTCAAAATCGTTTATATAATATCGATTAACAAAAGATAATCTATCGGCACTCGTATAATCGGGGGAAAAGCGAATTTCTATTTTTATCCCGGTTTTCTCACCCGGGCGAAGGCCCTTTGGTTTACTTTACGCTGGCCGCTACCCCTTCGGGCGGGTTGATATGGGCAAGCGAACCCATGGCATTGGCCGCCTTGCCTGTCGTCGTTATGCCGTTGAGAGCAACCACGTCTTCACCGCCGGTTTTTATGGAATTTACAACGTCTGTGTAATTGTAGTCCGGGTTAAAGGCCCGGACCATGGCCGCTACACCCGCAACGTAAGGCGTAGCCATTGACGTGCCGTTTATGGTATTGAGGTGATCGCTTGCTTCAAAGTCGATTGCTTTCAGAATGAACTGGACGATTGCCGCGCCATCCGCCGTAATTGGGTTGCCATTGGCCAGCAGGTGGTATCCTATGGAGCAGTTGTTATCACCGACACAGTCTGAAAGTTCATAAAAATAATACTCAAAAGAACCTCCCGAGGACCCGCTCAAATAACTGTTGCCCAAGACGGTACCGCCGCCCACGGGGCTGCCAGGCGATGGGGAGT
>JAZFVY010000090.1:0-6012 GCA_036447975.1 Desulfobacterales bacterium | reverse complement strand
AAAATAGAACACTTACGATAATGATTCTCAATGGTCTTTTCATTTTTGCACCTCCAATCTAATAATGAATTTCTTCCCTTGAATTTTATACGCAATATTTGTGCCAAATAACGAAAAAAAGCAATTTGTTTATTAACTTCTTTATTATCTAACTAATGTCATACTCTCTGAGACAAACCTTCTTGTAACAGTAGCCAATAATTGTATACTTTCTATCCAGATAGGATAACCGGACGTGTTAAATGTATCCAGATCTTTCTTGACCTCCATGAAGTTTTTGCCAATGATAGCTCGTTTCCTGACAAGTCCCTGATTACTCTACCAGTGTCGCTCCCTCCATATCTGATACTCAAAGTAGTTTATTGTTTTCTTGGGCGGTGTGACTGGTGTGGATTTTCCCCTCGGGAATGAATAGCAGGGACAAAAGGCACCGGTGCCCACAGTATAAAAGCTAATCGATATGGAGTTGTCGCAGAAAAGGCCCTGCCTTATAAGGACTAACAGAGTAAAGAAAGGTTTTGAAGGTATATTGGTGTGTGATTAGTTGTAATCCAGAATCGGTTTGTCGTGCCCTTGCCTATAATCTTTTGCAAGAAATGGGGTTCACAGATGGCAACAGTAATAAGGCCATCAGCCTTTTGCAGTTCTTCCCTGACAGACGACAATATAAAGGCCTGTGCATCATGCACATGGTTTTTACTCATTTTACAGGAAATATTAGCGGAAGATGAAAAGCACCCGTGTCCGGCGGAATCGTATGCCGGTGTCGGTTCATTGACGGCAATCGGCATGTCGCTACGATAACAACACAATTGTCTCACGCACTGGTCAACGGCGCCGGCCGTAGCAGCAATAAGACTAATGCCAAGCATAACTACCAAAATGCAGGCAACTATTTTTCCAGGCAATGAACTCATATCTATAAAAACTCAAGTTGGCAAGTTGAATTGATTAACATAATTATTTACCACTTTGTCGTTGTTGTCAAGATATAATAAGTAAAAACAGATTTTCAAAAGACAGATAGTCACCTCATTCATCTCAGTTCCATTATTCATGTCGGGATCGTATTAAAACAAATCTTTTTTTGTTAATTTAGTTTTTTGAAAAACGTGTCCAACAAGCATTCGGGTGATCCGGTTTTAAAGTGGGTCACGAGTTTGACACGGTTTAAAACCGGAATACCTGAATGCGATATGTTTTTTAAAGGGCTTAATGTTTCAAATTTCCTTTGTTTCAATCAGTCACTGAATCTATCTCTTTTTAATATTATTTCAAAGTCTTAGACTTTTGTTTTGGAACTTTTTTAAAACATATTTTATCCTTCCTGATGATGGCACAAAGTTTGGGGGTATGGAGATCTTTGCAATTATTGTGATTATACAGTGGGCATTCAGGATATTTTTTTGACATAGTTTTATATGACCCCTTAACCTAATTACTTGAAGTGTCAGGGATTTTATCGAAAATTTGCCCTTAATTAAGCATAATGAGTGATCAGATGTAAAAGCTTGTGGTGTGTGTGAGTTCACACGGTTTGGAATCTGATTACCTATTGAGCGGCCTTAAAAAACGAAAACTCCCCAACCCCTGAATTACTTCAATTATGTTGACTGATACGATGATTTTCGTAAACTCCCAGGTGGAAGAAGGCTTATGGACCTGACCGGTCCTTATGAACAGCCTCAGTCAGACTCCAAGCAAGTGCTTATATCAGTGTTTTCTGAATGGAGGTCTCTCTCATTTTCAATGTGGAGTTGAACTTCCATTTCAGGCTTGCACCGGTTCATGATACTTCTGGAAATTGGCTTCACTGAAAGGAACAGAAGAAAAATCGCCCCTGCCCACTCGGCCCAGACCGGCATGATTTCTACTGCCTGACCTACCACTGCCTGAGCGGATATGCCAAATGATGCATAAATTTGATCCAGAGCCAGCCCAAAAAATACAGCCATAATGGCAATGAAGGCAATATAGATTGTTGTAGCCCTTTTGCCAAGTATGCCCAGCAGCACTGTCAATGATGTCACGTTGGTCGCAGGACCGGCAAGTAGAAAGACCAGAGCCGCCCCCGGACTAACTCCTTTAAGGATCAGGGCTGCCGCAATGGGTGTCGAAGCCGTCGCACAGATGTACAAAGGGATACCCACCACCAGCATTATCAGCATTGACTGTATTCCACCCCCAAGGTTATTGACGAGCATCTCTTCCGGGATGACGGCCGTGATCAGCCCGGCCAGAATCAGGCCAATAAGAAACCATCCGGCCATATCACCCCACAGCTCTGTCAAGGCAAAGTTGAGCCCGGCCCGAAACTTGCTCAAAAGGTTATGGTGCCTCGAATGCTCTTCAGGTGGACATTCAATGCCGTCACAGCACCCGTCAACAGGGCAGGTGAGGTCCGGAGAGGGAAAACTACTTTTACCTCCGAAACTGAAAAGATTTTCGGTCACGCCGGCGGCGGCGGCAGTGAAAAAGGCCACTACTGGGCGAGCCAAGGTCATTATAGGATCAATCAGTGCGAAGGTAATCGCAATAGAATCAATACCTGATTCGGGAGTGGATATCATAAACGCTGTTGTTGCCCCGTTATTTGCACCCTGTTTCCGCAGCAACACGGCTGCAGGCAATACCCCGCATGATCATAAAGGAATAGGGATCCCAATTAGAGCGGCTTTGAATACAGAGAGAAACCGTCCCTGCCCAAAGTGATGGCTCACAGAGTTAGGGTTGAGAAAGACCCTAAGCAAACCGCTTACCATAAGTCCGAAAATGATATACACAGAAGATTCCAGAAGAAAATTCCATGCCTCATAAAAAACACTTAAAATTAAATTCATTTTGTCTTAATCTCATCTATAGTCCGGATTTCTCAATTATTTTTCAATTCTGTTTGATGTTCTTCATGAGAAATTCGGGTTATTATTCACGCACATGTTCAAGTCCAATATTGAGAAGGTCTGCCACGTGATCATCGTCCAGGGAATAGAAAAGTATCTGACCTTCCCGGCGTTTTTTTATCAGGGACATGTCCCTCAGTCGCCTGAGCTGGTGCGACACCGCAGACTCAGTCAGGTCTAGAAAAGCAGCCAGATCACAGACGCACATCTCACCTCCTCCTAAGGCCATTACGATCTTTAAACGGGTCGGATCTCCCAGTACTTTATAAGTCTGGGACAGGCGGTTAAGCTCCTGGTCAGGGATGGCCTCGTCCCGGGCACGATTAACCCGGCTCATGTGCACAACCCTCACTTCGCATGCATCTTCCTTAATATGCCTATCTTCCACAGATTTACTGATTACTCCTTTAATATATGATCATATACTCATATAGCAACAAGCCTTCGATATGTCAAGTCCTTATGGGACCACTTTGTCTTTTTCTTGAAGCGCTCCTCTTCTATCACTTTTTTTCTGCAACAGGACTTTTTATTTGCCTTCTTAAATTCCTCACTCGTCTTTTCAAATATCTTCTTATGCTTGAACAAACTGTTACGTATCAGGTAATAAAAAGGGCGGTTCCTTATAATAAAGAACCGCCCTAAGCCAGAGGGAGGATAGAATAAAGCAATAATTGCTTTACGTTTAATAAATAACACCCATGAATAACCATGTCAAGAAAAAAATACCACATCGTGGTAATTGTCGATGCAGCTTTCCCTTGACCAAAGGCAACCTAACCGTCTTTTTCAGAATCAAACCGCTTGAACCGTAATTGTGGCAACGTTTCGGTCGGAGATAATACCGGTCCGCGAACCTACTTCATTTGAAAATAACTTTCTCTGATTCTTCGGAGAAGTTTGGGGTTTAAATTTTCTGTCAAAAAATCCTTAAAATTCGAAAAAATTCGATTCGTCCTTCGTGAAATCTTATCTCACCAGGATCGTCTTTGGTATTATCAACTGATTGTCCTGCTTCTGATAGTCTCTGATCGATAAGCTTGTGCAGATCCAACAAATGGCCATAGGCCATATCTAGTCCCCTTAATTTGATTCGATGTATCAATTTGGCTTTTTGAAAAACGCGTACCACAAGTATTCAAGAGATCCGTTTTAAAGTGAATCACTGTTTGTGAGTATTAGAGAGCTTTAAGAAAAAACAGGCGCTAAACAGCTTTTTTATAGAAGTTAACGGCAATATTGGCTTGCCACATTGTGGTACTATGATTATAGTAATATACAATTTGGGATTAAAGATCCATTAAAGATTTTGTAATGAATTTTGTTCAAATGATGGAAGGTGCTGTTTACAACGGCTTTTTTGAAATATTTCTGAAAAAAGCCTTCTTTTAGCAATAAATTAAGATAATAATAAAAAGGAGGAGCCATGAAATTTTACCATTATATATTTCCTTTTGTTTTTTTCGTTTTTTTTACCGGCTATGCAATTGCAGCAGACATAAAAATAGTAACTGAAGAAGTAGTCTATTACAACAATGGTAAAGACGTAAAAGGATATTTTGCCAGACCGGATGATAATCAAAAACATAAAGGAATAATTTTGATTCACGAGTGGTGGGGGCTGAACGATAATATCCGTGAAAACGCAAGAAAATTTGCCAAGCTTGGATATGTAGCGCTGGCAGTTGATCTTTACGAGGGACAATCAACCACTACCCGAGAGCAAGCAAAAAAGCTGGCAACCAGTGTCAGAAATAACATGGAAGAAGCATTCTTGAATCTGAAAAACGCCGTATCATATGTTAAGAATCATGCGAACGTGAATCCGAAAAGTGTTGCTTCTATAGGATGGTGTTTTGGAGGGGGCTGGTCGTATCAAATTGCAAAAAACAATCTTGGCGCTAAGGCCTCTGTAATTTATTACGGTCGTTTTAATCCAAAAGATGACCTCAGTAAGATGAGGGCAACAATTCTGGGAAACTTCGGAGCAGAAGATCTTAGTATCAAGGTTGATACTGTTCGTGAATTTCAGGCGAAGTTGAAAACTTTAAGTGGAGATCACGAAATATATATTTATGAGAACGCCGGACATGCGTTTGCCAATGAAGGTGGAAGCAGATACAACAAAGATGCTGCCGATCTTGCCTGGAAAAGAACTGCTGCTTTTCTAAATAAGAACCTATAACCCTAATTGATCGTAAACAAAACAGGAGAAATGTTTAGGGTATAATTTTCTGCCTGTGTGGTTTCGAACATAGGCAGTGCTTTTATAAAAAAGAAAAGGGTCCGCTCTTGACTCATTTAGATTTATATCAATGGTCAGGAGCAGACCCTTTTATAGCTTTTTTTCTGGATGATTTTTCTGCACAAGCAAACACTTTTTTTAATGCTCTGCTCCGGTTACCCATAATATTTTGATTGGTTTTTATTCAGGGATATCAATTAGAATAAAATCCGTATTGCTGTTTGCTTTGAGTTTCAGCTCTGTTTCAAATTCTATCCGAACCTGATCTTTCTCCCCAAGCATTTCACCGTTAACTGTCAGGTCGCCGGATTTTACATATATAAAAATCTTGCGGTCTTGATCCGTTTTGAATTCAAGCTCCCTGCCAAAGTCCAGATTGGATCGGTAGATAGTTGCATCAGTATGAAACTTTGCCGTGTTTGTTATGCCCTGTCCTGAGGCAACAGAAAACAGGCGGTTCTTATAGTCAGTAAGATGGTAATTCATTTGTTCATAAGAGGGTTCAAGCCCTGATTGATCAGGATAAATCCAGATCTGATAAAAGTGTAGAGGTTTATCGGACAGGTTATATTCTGAATGGGTTAGGCCTGTTCCCGCGGACATGCGCTGTACATCTCCTGCTTTGATAACACCACGGTTCCCCATGCTGTCCTCATGGGTGATTTTCCCCTCCAAAACAATGGTCACGATTTCCATTTCTTCATGTGGATGTGTGGGAAATCCGGTTCCCGGCTGCACCATATCATCGTTAAAGACCCGCAGTTTCCCAAAATTGATATTCTTGGGATCATAATAATTTGAAAAAGAAAAGAGCCAGTAGGTCTTCAGCCATCCCCTGTCCATAAAATACCGTTGGTTTGAGCGAAT
>JAZFVY010000089.1:0-2441 GCA_036447975.1 Desulfobacterales bacterium | reverse complement strand
TATTTCTATCAAAAGTGAGATATAATTCTGTTTATCTTTCACCTATACCGGTTGTCATAAATATGTTCCGATTGACCAGCGTCTGAACTTCCGAGCTCATCGAGGGTACAATTTGAAGCGTTCTACGGCTCGCTGCGCTAAAATTAAAGAACTCGACCTCGCTACGCTCGGGACTCAAACAGCTTCAATTTTTACGCTCCGCTTCACCTATAACGCTTAATCAAATGTCCCCAAATTGATTAGCTCGGAAGCTCAGACGCTGCATACATTCTTTGAAACGGAACGTTATTTTGACAAACACTATAACCACTCAACTACTCGACGACTTAAAGAGATCTGAAATTCATAACCATTAACTTATTCTATACCGATTATCAAGAAGGTAATAGGTCTCCAGTGGTGAACCCTTGCTCAAGAAGAAGATGGTTCAATGCTTCATGTCTTGCGAACCAGCATTATGATAACTCCTATAAGCACAAGGGAGATAACCCCCAAAACAGCGAATATAGATTCGATTCCCGAAGTCGTCTCAATTGCCTCTATCATTTTAACAGATAACGCTCCAATTCCAAAGGTTAAAACAAACTTGGTGCCATAGGCGGAATGGTGGAACTTTTTTGGTGTAAATTGTGCCACCAAAGTGTTCTCAAAAGGCTGTGCTCCGAGAAGAAAGAAAAAATATACCATTGCCAGGAACACCAGAGGCAAATCCCGCGCAATTCCCATTAAAAATGTTATAGGAACCATTACTGAGATAAAGACAAGATAACAGAATTTTGGGTCAAATCGCTCTGCCAGGTGCCCTCCTGTGTATTGGCCCAGCATTCCTATTAAGTAAATAAAGGATACAACGGAGGTGGCCACCAGGTTTTTAGAAAGCTCCTTTCCCAATAATGACGAAAACCATTGAAAAATTTCCTGGTTTTTTAGTTCAAAATATGCAGGAAGTATTATTGTTGATCCTCTATATATAAATCCTAACAGCATCATGGCTACAAGCAGAATGAGAAAAGCCCTTGTTAGTCTGTTTTCTTCACCAGATACTGCTTCTTTTGAGTTCTGCGACTCGAAAAGAGGAAAAACGAAAATAAGTGCCACACCTATGATGTTCATTATACCCATTATTAGATAGGCAATCCGTAGTCCCCAGAGCCAGTTAAATACTCCGGCCAATAGAGGAGACATTGCAATCCCCAAATTTCCGAACATTCCATTATACCCCATCCCCAAACCGACACGCTTTATTTCTTTTGAGATAAGACCCAGACCTGTCGGATGGTAGATACCTGAAAAGAATCCGAGTAATGCCAGGGAGACAACAAGACCCGTTGATGATTCGATCCATATTGCTGCAGCCAAAGCACTGAGACCTGATCCGAAATAGAAAAGGATTAAAAGAAATTTTGCGCTCCACCTATCAGCCGCCATACCCCATGGAAGTGCACTAATTCCGAACAGGAAATACATCCAGAATGACATTCCAAGTACATTTGCCATATCCATGTTCAACTTTAATGCAAGGGGTAAAACCAGAGCAGTAAAGAAAAACACGTTAAAATGACATATGAAGTGACCGAAACAAGTGGAAATTAAAATGCTGCGTTCTCGGGGATTCATATTACTCCTTATGTATTCGAATTTATATTTTTATAGCAAAATATTGAGCTACTTTCAAGCTTGACGTCACGTTACATTTTATCTATAATTCTGCTTCAAAAGAAAATTTTTTAATTTCACCACTAAGAACACATAGCACAAAGATTTTTTTAATAGGGACGCATAATGAATGATATATTACTGATTGTTGTTGTTGTTCTACTTTCCATTTTATCAATTATTCTTCTATTAATTCTAACCAAACGCAAATCCGGTGATAGTATAGCAAAAATAGAAGATAATTTTGCCGCTCTGGAAAAAAGACAGGAACAGACTAAGCATACAATTAAAGATGAAATTACCAGGAACAGACAGGAAACTTCAAACAGTGCGAAACAGGCGCGGGAGGAACTCAGCAAATCCTTAAAGTATTCCAGCGATTCACTGCTTCAACGAATGACCGAAAATGCCGGCATGCAAAAGGGTCAGCTCGATTCCTTTTCCAAGCAGCTGGGGGATATGACCAAACTCAATGAAGAAAAACTTGAACAAATGCGCAAGACTATGGAAAATCAGCTGCGGGCATTACAGGAGGACAATAGCAAAAAGTTGGAGCAGATGCGTGCCACAGTTGATGAAAAACTACAGTCTACCTTAGAAAAGCGTTTAGGCGAATCGTTTAAACAGGTAAGTGAACGTTTAGAACAGGTGTATAAAGGATTGGGCGAAATGCGAAACCTGGCCACCGGTGTCGGCGACTTAAAAAAAGTCTTAACCAATGTAAAGACTCGCGGCACCTGGGGCGAAATCAGACTTGGTAATATTCTGGAACAGATATTAACTCC
>JAZFVY010000088.1:0-11861 GCA_036447975.1 Desulfobacterales bacterium | reverse complement strand
GTACATACAGCTCAAAGATCTTACAGGCCCATGAGATAGGCGCATGGCATGTGGATGTACTCGACGAATCGGGAAACGTACTGGATACCGTTGACTTTGAAGTTGTTCAGTAATCAAACTTGACGAAATCGTAAAAAGTCTTTTGCTCACCCAATCGGGCAAAATAGACTTTTTACGAACCCGTCAAACTTCGGCAATCCGGCATCTCAATCGAGAATAAACAGAGTGAAGATCGAATTATAACCATCAAGAATCACGAACATGCTTCTTGTTAATCTTGTGATTATAGCTTCTTTTATGCTTTATAAAACAAGCGATCACAAAAAAAATAAAGCAGCCTTTCAGAAGATGAAAAATCCGGGTTTTGATGCATAACATCCATAATTTCTTGACAAAAGAAAGATATGAAAGTAGCATAGCCGAAAATTAGGGTAGAAGATTTCTATAATAACATACCTTTAATAACTGACAGGAGTAACTTGCCCATGGCTCTTACAAAAGAACAGATTGTCGTCTCTATCCAGAATCATCTTGGTATATCCAGAAAAAGAAGTTTAGAACTGGTTGAGACCCTGCAGGAAATCATAAAAAAAACCCTGGAAAACGGCGAAGATGTTCTGATCAGCGGATTCGGCAAATTCTGTGTTAAAGAGAAGAAGGAACGCAAAGGGCGGAATCCTGCCACCGGTGAAGACATGATGCTGGACAAAAGAAAAGTGGTTACTTTTAAATGTTCGCCAGTATTGAGAAATAAAGTTGACAGGTAATTCGGAGGTCGGGGTCAAACACCGCAATCTTTTACATCTTGTTACCCATTACGCTTAATTGATGACAATTTATCGATAAAACTCACCGATACCTCAGTTGACTTAAGATGACGATTTAGGTAAAAAGAATAAAATTTGACTTTTTTTGTGGAAGTTGGATTTTGCTTGAAGCTCTAATTAGAGAATTCCTATGGAGTTCTCACTGGGAGTTTCTTTGATGCGATTAGCTACGATCGACTTTTGCTCCTACAATGAATCCGTTGCCGCGGCATTTGATGAAATTGATGCCGGGAACACACTTGCAAAGCAGTCCGCAATCCTGATAAAACCCAACCTGATCAATTCTTCACCACATCCGGTGACTACTCCGGTTGCATGCTGTGAAGCTGTTATCGAATATATCCGTTCCTATTCAAAGGCGACAATCGTGATTGCCGAGGGATGCGGCGATGCGATCCTTGAAACCGATGAAATATTTGACCTGCTGGGATACAGAGACCTGGCAATACGGCAAGCGGTTGACCTTGTTGATTTAAACACTTCACCGCTTAATAGATATGAAAACAGGAACTGCTCTGTTTTTCCTGAAATTTATCTGCCTGAGGTTGCTTTTAGCCATTTTATCATTTCCTTGCCGGTACTCAAAGCCCATTCTCTTTCCGTGATCACAGGTACACTGAAAAACATGATCGGTTTTGCCCCGCCTAAGTTTTATTCGGGAAGTTTCGGGGGCTGGAAAAAGTCGGTATTTCATCAAAATCTGCAGCAGTCGATTATCGATCTGAACAGTTACCGAAGTCCTGATCTATCCCTGATGGATGCGAGCGTGGGACTGGCGGAGTTCCATTTAGGAGGTTCCCATTGCTCACCTCCAGTAAAAAAAATTATTGCGGGATTCAGTCCGTTGGAAGTGGATCGCCAAGCTGCAAAGCTTCTCGGACTCGACTGGAAAAGAATACCGCATCTTGCACGGGTTTCGCAACCCGCAAGCTGATTTCAACATTTAACTATGAACATATTATCGGTCCCAAAAACTGCACTGCGTAGTAAGATGATATTGCTAAAATATTTCAAAAGGCATATGAAGTAGAAGGTATCCATTATTGTTGAACCAGGGACTTTTGATACATCGAGGCTATTATTTTTCCACCTTCCTCTTTAACAGGAGTATATTATGAGAAAAAAATGTAAATTGAGCCCTTCCGATCTCAGGTGTATATGTGATCCCAAGATATTCACTTTCAAGAACACATCGGAAATAGAGCCGTTGGATGAAGTTATCGGTCAGGAAAGAGCAGTGCAAGCCATCGAATTTGGCCTGAATATGAAAAGTCAGGAGTATAACATATTTGTCTCCGGGATTGCAGGCACCGGAAAATCGACAATCATCAGAGACATCGTCAATGAGCATGCTGAAACAAATCCATCCCCTGTTGACTGGTGCATGGTCAATAATTTTAAGGATGAATACCGCCCCAAAACCATCTCTGTGCCTACCGGGAAAGCAACCCGGTTTAGCAAAACAATGACCAAGTTAATTGATGATCTTAAAGAGGAATTGCCCAAAGCCTTTGACCATGAATCATATCAGGAAAGACAGTCTGAAATCCAAAAAAAGTATTCTGATCCTAAAAAAGAAATTTTTCAAAAACTTGAAATGTCGGCAGCGGAAAAAAATATTCAGATTAACCGGACAAAAGCCGGTTATCAAACTATTCCTATTGTTCATGATAAGGTTCTTTCTCCCGAGGAGTTTCTTGCCCTTCCTAAGGAAAAACAGGAAAAAATCGAAGAAAATATCAGTATCGTTCAAGACGAAATCGAATCGACTGTTCGGGAAGTCAATAAAATCAATCAGAAAATGAATTCTCAAGTAGAAAAACTGATGGACGAGGTAACACTGTTTGTTGTTAAGCATCGAATTGACCTCATTAAGGACGAATACAAGGAGAGTAAGGATATACTTGTCTATCTGGACGAAGTACAGGCGGATATCTTAGAAAATGTCAAAGATTTTATAACTCATCCGGAAGCAAAACCACCACTTGAAGGCATTATGTTGCAAGCTGCTAAACCCTCTTTTCAGAGATATAAGATCAATGTGCTTGTCGATAATAAATCATTAAAAGGCGCACCGGTTATTTTTGAAACAAATCCAACCTATCAAAATGTTTTCGGTCAAATCGAAAAGAGAGCCCATATGGGAACCGTTACTACAGACTTTACCATGGTTCAGGCCGGATCCTTCTTAAGAGCCAATGGCGGCTATATGATAATGGAAATTGAATCCGTTCTTATGAATCCGTTTGTGTGGGAAGCGCTCAAGCGGGCATTGCAGAACAAACTGCTTTCAATTGAAGATATTGCTTCTGGATTAGGCTATGGCACTTCATCGCTTCGTCCGGAACCCATCTCACTGGATGTCAAGGTAATTCTACTGGGGAGCTATCACATTTTTCACATGCTACAGAACTATGATTTAAGATTTAATAAAATTTTCAAGGTCAGAGCAGATTTTGACCATGAGGTCGAAAAAAACGAAGATACCATTCAAAAATATGCCCGGTTCATTTCCCGGGCCTGCAAAGAAGAAGGTCTCCTCCCTTTGACGCCCCCAGGAGTTGCTGCTATTGTTGAGTTCGGTGAAAAATATATCTCCAACAAAAATAAGCTGTCACTAAGATTCGGACCGATTATGGGACTTTTAAAAGAGGCTGATTACTGGGCGCGTAAAGAAAAAAGGAGGGTTGTTGCAGACAAACATGTGATCCAGGCATTTAAAGAATACAGATTCCGGTATAACCTGTATGAAGAAAAGATACATGAATCCTATGTGGATGATACCATAATGATCGATGTGAGCGGGGACGTTGTCGGGCAGGTGAATGCCCTTTCAGTTTTTCAAATTGGCGACATCTCGTTTGGGCGTCCTTCCCGAATCACGGCTGAAACATATATGGGGAAACAGGGTATTATAAATATTGAACGTGAAGCTAAATTAAGCGGGAAGACCCATGATAAGGGCGTTCTGATTCTCTCCGGTTATTTAGGGCGAACCTTTGCGCAAAACTATCCCATAAGCGTATCCATCAGCATTACGTTTGAGCAAAGTTACGGCGGTATCGAGGGCGACAGCGCCTCTTCCACGGAACTTTATGCAGTTATTTCGAGCCTTTCCGGCATTTCCATCCATCAGGGAATCGCGGTAACGGGCTCTGTAAATCAAAAAGGACAGATTCAGGCCATCGGCGGTGTCAATCAGAAAGTTGAGGGTTTTTTTGACGTTTGTTTGAGTAAAGGGTTGACCGGCAAACAGGGTGTATTAATTCCCCGGACAAATGTTAAAAGTCTGATGCTCAAGAAAGATGTTGTCAATGCCGTTAAGAATGGGGAATTTCATATTTATCAGGTTTCTACGGTTGAAGAGGGGATAGAGATATTAACCGGTGTTGCGGCAGGAACCCCGGACGAAGACGGAAACTTTCCCGAAGGGACTGTTTATAGAAAAGTACAGGAAAAGTTGAAAAGATATCTGAAACGTTCATTAAAGCTAAAAAAAGAATTGGAGGATGAAGGGGATATAATTGCCTAATCCGGACAGGTTGTTTTGACCGGCCTGTTTCCCGCCGCGAAGCACTGTCACAAGGTAGAACCCCAGCCCATTGGGGCGGTGAGCTTCTCATAAAAGGAAAGTATTGTGAATATCATCACCACATCCATAGAAGGTGTCTTCATCATCGAGCCCAAGGTATTCAAGGATAGCCGCGGCTTTTTCATGGAGACGTACAACCAGAATAGATACGTGGAGGCCGGTATTAACCGGAAATATGTTCAGGACAACCTTTCCTTTTCAGTGCAAGACACCGTCAGAGGGTTGCACTACCAGATCAAGCACCCGCAGGCCAAGCTGATACAGGTTATCACCGGTGAAATATTTGACGTGGCTGTAGATATCCGACCCGGTTCTTCGACTTTCGGCCAATGGATTGGTGTTCATCTAACGGATCAAAACATGCGCCAGTTATTTATTTCCGAAGGATTTGCCCATGGCCTCTGCATCCTGAGTGAAACCGCTCATTTATCATATAAATGTTCGGATTTTTACGTGCCGGATGATGAAGGAGGGATCATTTGGTCAGATCCCGGAATCGGCATTGACTGGCCTGTTGAAGATCCCATCATTTCAGAAAAGGACAAAGGGTATCCAAATCTGTCCGATCTTACCAGTGAACAACTTCCGGTTATTAATATTAATCCTAAATGAGCGAAAAATAATTCATTTCACTATGGCAAAGAAAAATGTAAAAGTGGAACTCCTTGCGCCGGCAGGCAATTTTGAAAAGCTGGAGATCGCTATCCATTATGGAGCCGATGCGGTTTACCTTGCAGGCAAGGAATTCAGCCTTAGAAACTTTTCCGAAAACTTCACCCTCGATGAACTTCAACAAGCCGTCAAGTTCGCTCATGAACGTGGGGTGAAAGTCTATGTGGCATGCAACATATACTCGAGAAATGACGAGCAAAGCGCAATTGCGGATTATCTAAGAAAATTGAGAGAGATCGGCCCTGACGCTCTCATCGTAGCGGACCCCGGAACATTCATGACGGCATCTAAAGTAACACCGCAAGTCCCCATACATCTTAGCACTCAGGCCAACACAACCAATTACCAAAGTGCTCTGTTCTGGCAAAATCTCGGCGCCAGAAGAATAAATGTCGCAAGGGAGCTGTCTATAAAAGAGATAAAGGAGATCGTCCTGCGCTGTGATCTGGAAGTGGAGGCCTTTGTCCACGGGGCTATGTGCATATCATATTCGGGTCGATGTCTCCTGAGTAGTTTTTTGGCCAATCGTGACGGCAACCGGGGGATGTGCACCCAATCCTGCAGATGGAAGTATGCGGTGGTGGAAGAGCTTAGGCCAAACCAATACATGCCAATAACTGAAGATGATCGCGGTTCTTACATCTTCAACTCAAGGGATCTGTGTATGATCGAACACATTCCTGAAATGGTCGAATCGGGTATAGTTTCATTTAAAATCGAAGGACGAATGAAAGGAATCAATTATCTGGCATCGACGGTCAAGGTTTACCGGGAGGCCATCGACGCATATTCTAAAAATCCCGCAGGGTACGGTGTAAAAAAAGACTGGCTTGAGGAACTTGGCCGAATCAGCCACAGGAGCTACTGTACCGGTTTCTACTTCGATGACCCGGACCAGATATCCCCGGCCTACGAAGGCAAAAAAGATGGCGGTCTGACGTTTATAGGAAAAATTACGGATAATATCGAACAACACAGTGTGTATATTGAGGTGCGCAACAAGATTTTCAAAGGAGACGTTATTGAAGTACTCAGGAGAAAAGGGCCTTCAATACAGGATAAGATCAACGTCATTTTAGACCAGGACGGACAATCTATATCTTTTGCCCAGCCGGGCAGCAAGGTAACCATAGCGCTTAATAACTCCTACGCACCCAATGATTTTATCAGAAGGGCCGAAACCACCTGATGATGCTGGGTGCTTGTACGTCCAGAGAGGGTTAATCCGGATTTCTCACGAGGAAATCGGGCTAAGTTAAAGGCAGGTTAAACGTCGTGAAAGGCTGTGTACAGGTTTATACCGGAAACGGGAAAGGCAAAACCACTGCGGCTTTGGGTCTGTCAATAAGAGCTGCCGGAGCCGGTCTGAAGGTTTTTATCGCACAATTTATTAAAATGGGCGAAGACAGTGAGATAAAAGCGCTGAAAAAATTTTCCGGACAAATAACAGTGGAACAGTTTGGGCTCGGGCGCTTCATTAAAGACAATCCCTCTGTCGAGGATATAGAAGCTGCCCGTAAGGGGCTTGAAAAGGTAAAATCAATCCTGTCGTCAGGTGAACACCAGGTGATTATACTGGAAGAAGCAAATGTTGCGGTAAAGATAGGTCTTTTTTCAGTGCAGGATCTGCTTGATATTATTGCCTCAAAACCCGAAAACGTAGAACTTGTCATAACCGGCCGGGGTGCGGATTCCAGAATCATTGAAAAAGCTGATCTTGTTACCGAAATGAAGGAAATTAAACATTATTTTCAAAAAGGGGTGGCTGGCAGAGTCGGGATCGAAAAGTGATAATAAGAATGTTGGGTGCCCTGGAAGTCCCCTATCCGTATAATAAGCTTGACTTTGTTCAAAAACATGATATTATTCAAACAATCAATAAAGGCCCTTTCTTAATTGACGGGCCGGTTTCGTTCTGAAGGAAAGATCCATTCGTCAAAGCGACAACCTGAAGTTTGGAACTATGAGAATTTTTTGAGAGGAGGATGTCACAATGGCTAATGGAATTGTAAAATGGTTTAATAGCAGTAAAGGCTATGGCTTCATTGAGCAGGAAGATGGACCGGATGTATTTGTTCATCATTCAGGAATCAATGCAACCGGTTTTAAGTCTCTCGATGAAGGCGACCGGGTCACCTTTGACGTAGAACAAGGCGAAAAAGGTCCTGCTGCAACAAATGTCACCGTGGTTTAGCTGACTATATCTGAGTTAAAAAGGGTATTCCATTGAATTATGAGGGAATACCCTTTTTTTTTGTTAAAGTGTCTATCCTTGACCCCTCTTCTCCAATTAAATTGGAGAAGAACCGATAATAACTCAACGATGGATGTCCTATATGAAAAAACTGTTGATAATACCTTTTATAATTATTTGTGTAAGTTATCCACATATTATATTCTGTGGGGAAAATGTAATCAATGAATTAAATTCATTTAAGTCACAAATTGATATACAAATAAAGGAGTTATATGATAATAAGGTCAGATACAAAGATATATTTGATATTTACATTTCTACAGTCAAGATTGAGAAAGCTATTGATTGTTTAGATATGTATGAGTCAATAGATAGTTCATTAAATCATTTGTCTAAAATATCAGTTATTACTTATATGTCGAAATATGTTAAAGAAGAGTATAAAAAAGATTATTACAATGATCTTATAAATGCACTAGATATAGGTAATGATATGTTGAGTATTATTGGAATAGTATCATCAGAAATGAAAGAAGGGTTTAAAAATAACAGAAGATTCATTAATTTATTAGATAAAACTAATATGGATGTTATAAAAACAAAGAAATTAATCAATAATGAATACAGTTATTTAATGAAATTAAAACATGGTAATATTAAGGTCCTACCATTAAACTAATATCAAAAGACGGTTGGCCTTTACTAAAATGGCAGAAATAAACACAGAATATGAGACCAGTGCACTTGCATCATGCCTTGAAGTCGGTAAGCTCTTGACTTCCACATTGAATTTGCAGGAAGTCCTGGAGTTGATAATTGTCAAAATCAGTCAGTTGATCGAGGCGCAAAATTGGTCTCTGCTTTTAAAAGATGAAAAAACCGGAAAGTTGACATTTGAGATTGTGATAGGCGTTGAAAAAGAGCTGATCAAAGGAATTCAGATGGCTCCTGGTGAAGGAATCGCCGGCTATGTGACAGAAACCGGAAAACCAATGGTTCTACCAGATGTTCAAAATGAGCCTATGTTTGACAGAAAAGTGGATGAACTAACTGGATTTACAACAAAATCTATTATCTGCATTCCTCTTCAAACCCATGGAAGGATCCTTGGAGTTTTTGAGATAGTAAATGTAAAAAACATCTCTTATTTTGAGTCAAGATATCTCCCTATTCTGACAATTCTTGCCGATTATGCTGCCATTGCCATTGAAAATTCACAGTACTGTGACAGAATTTACCAGATGAGCAGAACAGATGAGTATACAGGTCTGCACAATGCAAGGTATCTCCACCAGATCTTGGACACAATGATCCTTGAGGCATCCTATAGTGATAGAACGTTTGCTGTTGTTTTTGTAGATATTGATAATTTTAAAAGTGTGGTTGATACAGCTGGTCACCTCCTGGGGTCGCAGATTTTAAAAGAGATCGGTCAGACAATCTCCTCATGTCTTTTTGAGCAAGATATCCTTATTAAGTACGGAGGAGACGAGTACATCATCATATTCCCAGATAGAGGCAGACCGGAAGTGACTGCACTTACTGAAAAAATACTTCAAACAATCCGCGAAACAACTTACCTGGCATCTGAAACACATCCGGTTAATATTACGGCCAGTTTTGGTATTGCCATGTATCCTGAAGATGCTCGTACTAAAAAAGAACTCCTAATGTTGGCTGACGATATCATGTACACTATTAAGCGGACTACTAAGAATAGCGTCGGTGGGGGTTAGTGGAACTACTTCTAAGCGGAATTTAGCATATCTGTTATCATGCGATATTCAAAATCAGTACCGTCATAATCATACGTTGCTTCTTCTCCAGTCATTGGAATTAATTTAGCCCTTCCGTCGAAAAATTCAGAAGTAATGTTTTCAACTTCTTTTATACTCAAATCTTTCCTTAAAAAATATTTGGAATACAAATTTGTATATCCCAATCTGCGCATAATTCGTAATAATTTTAATTGTACTCTTGGATTAAGGCACTTTCGAAGACTATATGCAGTGTTAGCAGTATTAATATTAAAAAAATGTGGATTAGCAAACACCAAGGGGGAAAGCCTAAACCCTTGCCTACCGGAACTATTTTTCTTGTTAGAAAGCTGATCCTGAGTGTCATTTAAGAGCTTAACAGGATATCTGCCAAGTTTGTCTTTACTATCTTTAATAAGTACTGCTGGAAATATTATTGCCGTCTGTTCCTGGTATTTTTGAACAATATTCAGGAAACGCTCAATAAACTCCCTTGTTGTCAAGGGTGAATCCGAGGCTACAAATAATGCATGCTTCCTATCCCGGAAAGCTGTGCTGGCTGCATACCCCTTAATTGAATTCCCCGCTATTGAACTTTGTTTGACCTTCCTTTGTGAGATATTGAAACGCTTAATGACGTTGGAAGGAATTTTTGAATTCTGATTTACAATGCAGCATGGCTTTTCAAATTCATTTATTAAATTGCCAAGGCGCTGCTCAAGAAGCATCTGATGGCCAACAATAACGATTTCATCGACCAAATCACACGCAAAAAGGGTCTCAAGCGTATATTGTATCAAAGGTTTACTTTCTTCTTTGCCATCTTTAAATGTTTTAAATTCCCTCAAGGGCTTATAACCAGTCTCTATGAACTTTTCGCCATAATGTTCAGCAACTATTTTGCTGTACTTTTTTACTTCTCGTTTGTTGTTATACCCTGCCATTAAAATTGCGCTAACCATGCCATCACTCTATTCAACTCTAAATTAGCGTAAACAAAATGTAGAACTCTAATGAAGTTTTGATATCTTATGTTCATTGTCGTATTATCGTATGTGGTGGTCAACTTAGGATGCTGTGGTGACTTCAAAATCACAGACCAGCGGCGCATGATCAGAGAATGTAACTTGTGGGACCTGGAAGCGAGTTACGTGAATTTCAGGGCTGTGAAGTATATAATCGAGTTGTCTTCGCGGCGATCTGCTGGGGTGGGAGGGTTGCCCCTGACCGTTGGCACTATTCAACCCTGTGGCGATAGTAAATAGTTGTAATTCTCTATCGCCATGGAATGCATTGAAATCCCCTGCAACAATAACCGGCCTTTCCACATTCTCGACCATAGCATGGAGGTCTTGAAGCTGGTACTGACGATGGCGAAATTTCAGAGACAAGTGTACGAGAAAGATTGAGAATTCGTTTAACTCCAACTCAATCACCAGCCTCTTTATCCCTTCACGAAAATAATGAAATCTATGACTCTTTATTTCCAAGCTAGTCAATAGTGCATTACCTTGTTTATTCACCAATGGGATCTTCTGTATCACGGAATCAACGGGATACTTTGACTGATATACGTGATAGTGTTTCATTTCCCTCGCGATGGCTTCAGCCTGGTTGCTATTTTCTGAACGGTATGATCCGCTGTCTACTTCAAGTAAAGCAATGATGTCCGGTCGCACCGATCTTATGAACTCAACGATATGACGCAAATTCCCATTGGTATGCTTTAAATAGCCGCTATAAGGAACCGGAAGGTGTAAACGTTTCCCGATCCCTGCGCCGTAACGGATGTTATATAAGAGAAATCGCATATTCCAACATCAATATCATTTATGATTTCGATTGTAAATCGTAAAAAATTTAGCCATCATTTTTTTCCAGGACCCTAATCGTAATCGCAAACACTATCAAATGTTTAGCGGTCACTACAAATTTGGAAAAATTCAGGATCTTCTCTCTTTTGATGAATTCTTTAAAAAGGGAATTTTTATCCTTTCTCTGGAATAGCCCAGCAAGTCAAGGCCCGCTTGATTCGAGTCAAGAAAATTCTTCTTCTCATCAAACAAATAAACAGCTGCAATAGATTCATCGAATATCCCTCGGTATTTTTCCTCACTCTCCCGCAGCTTTTCTTCGGCTTGTTTTCGTTTGGTTATATCCCAACCCACTGCTTGATATTCCATCAAGTTATTCTGGTCATCAAATATTGCTCGATTAGTCCACTTATGCCAGCAGATCTCTCCATTGGGAGCAAAAACCCGGTGCTCATGTGTAATTTCAGGAGTATTTGGATTAAGTGAGGCTATGCTTTCGAAGACTTTATCTTGGTCGCTTTCAGGAATTAAGGGCATGAACTTGTGCTCGATTAACTCCTCACGACCCTTGTCGAAATAGCGACAGTAAGCTTCGTTAACAAAGGTAAGTGTCCCGTCTGGAAAAAAACGACAAATCATTTCAGATTGACTCTCTACTACTGCCCGATAACGCTTCTCACTCTCACTCAGAGCTTCCTCTGCCTGCTTGCGATCTGTGATATCTCGGACAATTCCCTGTACCACTTGCTTTCCGTCTATCTTAAAAAAGCTTGAGGAAACCTCAGCGGTGAACACTTCGCCATTCTTTTTTATGAAATCAATCTCGAAATTGACAAACCCGTATCGGGTGATGGTTTCAAATGCCCATTTATACTTTGTAAGTGCTTCAGGCGGATGCAAAAGAGGTATTTTAGTGGCCAACATTTCAGGCTTTGTATAACCAAAATAGCCTAATACTTTTTGATTTACATCTATAATGTTACCTTCGAAATCATGTAAGAA